>NZ_JAEQCE010000134.1:0-21825 GCF_020738665.1 Microcoleus sp. PH2017_08_TRC_O_A | reverse complement strand
TTATTCCTGTAGTTTTAGGACTGTGGACTAAAATTACTAACGTAGATGTATAACATTGACTACTTTTGGGTAGCTTTGTCCAGGTTTTTACGAGCGGTTCCTTGATTCTTCCACAATCCGCCAGGGGTTGAAACCCACGGGGCTTTTAGCACAAGTCGTCTAAAGACGACTGATACCAAATCCGACTTAAATACCCCTTTGATCTCTTCGCCAGCTAAAGCAGACTTCGTTTAACTCGCTTTGCGGTTTCAACCACCGACTTTAATCTACAGTCGTCTTCAGACGACTTCTGCTATGAGACAGGGGTTTCAACCCCTGTCGGACTTTGATAGACGCAGAAAATCTTCCTTGTTCTCTTTGCGAAATGTTACAAAGTAATAAGAAATCCATTCAGGAGAATCAGCCTTGGTACTCTACAGCCCGCAAATTGAACCCAACCAACAGCAAAACCTTTCCCCCATCGACGGTTTTGCGGGAAGACATATTGGCCCAACACCCAGCGAAATCCAGCAAATGCTAGATGTTTTGGGTATTTCCAGCCTCGATGAGTTAATTGACAAAACGATTCCAGCGGCGATTCGCATGAATCAACCCCTACAACTTCCCGCAGCCAAAAGCGAGTACGCTGCTTTGGCAGAATTGAAAGAAATTGCTGCTAAAAATCACGTATTTCGATCGTACATCGGGACAGGATATCACAACTGCATCACACCCCCAGTTATCCAGCGCAATATCCTGGAAAATCCCGGCTGGTATACAGCCTACACTCCCTACCAAGCCGAAATTGCCCAAGGGCGATTAGAAGCTTTGCTGAACTTCCAAACCATGATAATCGAGCTCACGGGTTTGGAAATTGCTAACGCTTCCTTGTTGGATGAAGCGACTGCTGCGGCGGAAGCTATGGCGGTGAGTTACGGCGCTAATAAAAATAAAGCAAAAGCGTTTTTTGTCTCGCAAGATTGTCACCCTCAAACCATCGAAGTGGTGCAAACTCGGGCTAAACCGCTGGGAATTGAAGTGATTGTCGGCGACCATCAAAGCTTTGAGTGCGATCGTACTATCTTCGGTGCACTTCTGCAATACCCTGCCACCGATGGCGCAATTTATGACTATAGCGATTTTATTCGATCGGCACATCAAGCCGGCGCCTTAGTCACAGTAGCCGCCGATATTTTGAGTCTTTGCGTGCTCACACCCCCCGGCGAATTCGGCGCTGACATAGCCGTAGGAAGCACCCAGCGCTTCGGAGTGCCGATGGGATTCGGAGGGCCCCACGCAGCCTATTTCGCGACGCGAGAAGAGTTTAAACGGCAAGTTCCAGGGCGAATTGTTGGCGTTTCCAAAGATGCTAACGGCAAATCTGCTTTACGTTTGGCTTTGCAAACTCGCGAACAGCACATCCGCCGCGAAAAAGCAACTAGCAATATTTGTACCGCCCAAGTTTTGCTAGCAGTGATGGCGAGTATGTATGCTGTTTATCACGGCCCGTCTGGACTCCAAGCAATTGCCGAACAAGTACGCAGTTTAACCGCAATTTTAGCATCTGGTCTTGCCAGTTTTGGATACAAAATTGGCGATCGACCTTTCTTCGATACTCTCCGGGTAGAATTGGGAGATAAACCGCTATCGGAAGTTCTCCAAGCCGCTCAAAATCGCCACATTAATCTGCGGGTGTTCGATGAAACAACCGTGGGGATTACTCTGGATGAAACTGTCACGGCGGGCGATGTCAAAGAGTTGTGGAAAATCTTTGCACGGGAGAAGGATTATATCAGGGGTGACGGCGAGAATTCTCTGAGCGTTCCGCTGAATGCAGACGCCTTCACTTCCTATATGATGTTACCTGAGTTTTGCGATCGGACAACCAGTTATCTCACCCATCCAGTTTTCAACAGCTACCATTCCGAAACCGAACTGTTGCGCTATATGCACCGTTTAGAAGCCAAGGATTTATCGCTAAATACATCGATGATTCCCCTAGGTTCATGCACGATGAAATTGAATGCCACAGCCGAGATGGTTCCCGTGACATGGGCGGAATTTGGTAACATACATCCCTTTGCACCGCGCAACCAAACTCGCGGCTATCAAATGATGTTCGTGCAACTCGAACAATGGCTAGCAGAAATCACCGGTTTTGCCGGAATTTCCTTGCAGCCAAACGCTGGTTCCCAGGGCGAATATGCGGGATTGTTAGTAATTCACCAATACCACGAACACCGAGGCGAATCTCACCGCAATATCTGTTTAATTCCCCAGTCAGCCCACGGTACAAATCCGGCTAGCGCGGTGATGGCTGGGATGAAAGTAGTTGCTGTCGAGTGCGATTCCCAGGGCAATATTGATGTCGCCGACTTGCAAAAAAAAGCCGACAAACACAAAAATGAACTTGCTGCTTTGATGGTGACATATCCATCTACCCACGGCGTTTTTGAGTCAGAAATTAAAGAAATTTGCCAGATTGTTCACAACTGCGGCGGACAAGTTTATATGGACGGCGCAAATATGAATGCTCAAGTTGGTTTGTGTCGCCCTGGTGATTTTGGTGCTGATGTTTGTCACTTGAATTTGCACAAAACTTTCTGCATTCCCCACGGCGGCGGCGGCCCCGGCATGGGGCCGATTGGAGTCATGTCTCATTTGGTGGAATTTTTGCCTTCTACTGATACAGAATTAAGAACTTACCCCCCCCAACCCCCCCTTGCTAAGGGGGGGAGCAAGATAGAATCGTCCCTTGGTAAGGGAGGCGGTGAAATATCGCAATCAGTTGGTGCTGTTTCGGCGGCGCCTTGGGGAAGTGCGAGCATTTTGACTATTTCTTGGATGTACATTCGGATGATGGGAGGAGTTGGTTTAACTGAGGCAACGAAGGTAGCAATTCTGAATGCGAATTATATGGCGCAACGGTTAGAATCCTATTATCCGGTTTTGTACAAAGGGAAATCTGGTTTAGTCGCCCATGAGTGTATTCTGGATTTGCGACTTCTCAAAAAGACAGCAGGCATTGAAGTCGATGATATCGCCAAACGCCTGATGGATTACGGCTATCACGCGCCGACAGTTTCTTGGCCAGTTGCCGGTACGGTGATGGTGGAACCGACGGAAAGCGAATCGAAGCAGGAATTAGACCGTTTTTGCGATGCGATGATTGCGATTCGTGGGGAGATTGCCGAGATTGAAAATGGCAATGTTGACGCGCAAAATAACGTCTTGAAAAATGCGCCACACACCGCAGAATCTCTGATGGTTGATGAGTGGAATCATCCTTATACTCGCGCCGAAGCCGCCTATCCGACTCCTTGGACTCGCGAATATAAGTTTTGGCCTGCGGTGGGCCGGATAGATAATGCGTTTGGCGATCGTAATTTCGTCTGTTCTTGTTTGCCAATGGAAGCTTACACTTAAGGTTCAAATCCATCAGTCTCAATTCATTTCCGTCTCCTAAATCTCCGTCTAAAGAGATAGAATTTGGGTAAAACTAGGTAATTTAGGAGATTTTTTCTCCTAAATACCCGTTTTATGCTACTATAGTGCCTGAAAGTAGCGGAATCCTATTCCTCATGGGTAGAAACAATGTTAATTCAACTTACTATAGAAAATTTCTTATCCTTCAGGGATGAAGTCACTTTTAGTATGGTGGGAGTTAATAGCGATAGACAACATATAGATCACCTTGCTGAAGATATAGCAGAAAAAGGGCGATCGATCTTGCCGATTGCAGCAATTTACGGAGCAAATGCAGCAGGTAAGTCAAACCTGATCGAGGCTATAAGTTTTGCCAAAAACTTAGTGGTACAGGGAACTCGCAGCACTCAAACTATCCCTGTTTATCCATTCAAATTGGGCGATTATAGTAAGCAGCCAAGCAAGTTTGAGTTTATTTTTACCCATAAAGGCGATCGATATTCCTACGGCTTCAAATTAAATAGAGAGCAAATATTTGAAGAATGGCTACATGGAATTCCTGATGGCAAAAAACAAGAAGTAATGTATTTTGAACGCATTACATCATCCCAAAAAGAAACCACAGTTGAATATGGTTCAAAGCTTAAAGGTAGAAGTAAGAAGCGTCAACAGTTTCTAGATTTTATTGCAGAGGGAACGCGCCCAAACCAACTCTTTTTAACAGAATCTCTTGAGCGAAATATTGTTGTTTTACAACCTATTTTTGACTGGTTCAGAAAAGTATTAACTATTATTCCAGCAGAAGCCGATTATACCGGCTTAGAAATTAGTGTCCTCAGTGATGAATCATTCACAGACTTTATGAGTGAGTTTCTTAAATTTGCAGGAACAGGAATTGATTCCATAGTCACAGAGAAAGTAGAGTTGGATTTTGAGCGACACTTTCCAACTATGTCTAAAGTTTTAAGAGAGAATCTGATTCAAGCCCTGAATCAAGCAGAAAAAAATTCAATTGTAATGATTGAGAACTTAGGAGGTACAAGAGATATCCTGTTTAAAGATGATGAGAGTCAAGTAATTTTGATTCAACTCAGAACTCGTCATCGCAGTGAAGATGGAGGGTTTATTGATTTTTCCATAGAAGAGGAATCAGAAGGGACTCAACGTCTGATCAATCTAATTCCGGCTTTGTTTATTCTCAAACAAGAAGAAGAAAAAGTCTTTTTCCTTGATGAACTAGATAGGCGTTTGCATCCTCTGCTTTCTCGTAACTTTGTCCAACTAGCAATTAATTGTAGAGACAAAAATAACCAACTGATCTTTACAACCCACGATACCAATTTGCTAGACCTAGATTTACTCCGGCGTGATGAAATATGGTTTGTTGAAAAGAGCGAACAAGGTGCATCTAATCTTTACTCCTTAGCCGAATTCAAAATGAGACCAGACCTGAAGATTGAGAAAGGCTATTTGAATGGACGTTTTGGGGCTATTCCCTTCTTTGGAAATCCTCAAAATTTAGGGTGGCTTAATTGTGAAACCGCTGTATCTGTCACAACAAACTAATAGCAATGGGAAAAATTAAGCGCACAAAATTATTAGACAGACAACAGGATAGGAGGGATGCCAAACTATTTATAGTTGCTACGGAAGGTAAAGAAACTGAAAAACAATATTTTAGGATATTTAATAGCAGTAGAATTAAAATAGAGATATTAGCAACTACAGAAGACGGCAAATCTTCACCTGAATATGTTTTAGAGCGTTTAGATATATTCAAAGAACGATACGATCTAAATGAGGATGATATGCTTTGGCTGGTTTCTGATGTGGATCGTTGGGGACAAAAGAAGTTGAGTTCTGTTTGTAGTCAAGCTAGGCAAAAAGGTTATAATTTAGCTATTAGCAATCCTTGTTTTGAAGTATGGTTAACTTTACACTTTGAAGATATTAATCCCCAGGATAGGACTTGCGATAATTTTAAGGGAAGACTGCGAACTATTTTAGGAAGTTACAATGGTAGCAATTTGGATCTCTCTACTTACAAGCCAAATACAGAAAATGCAGTAAATCGAGCAAAAAATCTACATCCAAGTGTTCAACAAGATTGGCCACCCACACTAGGAACCCATGTATATAGACTTGTTGAGATTCTGCGGGACAGTCTCGATAGTGACTGCTGACTTCAACATCTGCTACAATGTGAATAAGAAATTAGCATAATTTAATTAACATTTTTAGATCGCACAACCAGTTTTCAGGCACTATCAAAATGAATACAAGATTTTTGTGGCGATCGCCCTCCAACAAACCACGCTGGATTATCCTACTATTATTAGGCGTTTTGGCAGCTTTGGCAACGATCGCCACTGCGGCCTACTTCAAAAGCGCGTTAGCGAAGCTGGCCGTAGGCATCGCCCAAACAGCCAGTCCCACCTTATCTGTAGACGTGAGGGCCGATCGCCATTCCATCAGTCCCGACATCTACGGTATGAACGATTTTGCCATAGATCCGGCCCTCGCCAAAGAGTTGCGAATTCCGGTGGAACGCTGGGGCGCCAATCACACTAGCCGCTACAACTGGTTAGTCGATTCTTCCAACGTCGGCGATGACTTCTTTTTCGTCGGCGGCGGCGACAACAAAAACCCCATTCCCGGCGATTCCACCGACAAAATTGTCAAAACTAACCGCAACAACGGCAGTAAAAGCATCGTTACCATCCCGATGATAGGCTATGTAAATAAGTTTAGCACTTGGAACTGCGGTTTTAGAGTATCCAAATACGGCGCGCAAGAAAAAACCAATCCCTACATTTTTCCCGAAGGCGATAAGTGCGGCAATGGGAAGCGTCCCGACGGCACTTTAATTACTAATAATAACCGCCTTGATGTTAGTATTGTCAGTAACCCAGATTTCCAAAAAGCTTGGGTTCAACATTTAGTTAAAACCCACGGTACTGCCGCTAAAGGTGGTGTTCAAATTTATCAAATGGACAATGAACCAAGCGGTTGGGGAAACACTCACCGCGATGTTCATCCAGAACCGACAAGTTATGACGAATTGCGCGATCGCACTTTCCAATATGCCTCAATGGTAAAAGCCACAGATCCCACCGCTAAGATACTCGGCCCTTCGGATTTTGGCTGGCCTGTTTATGTGGATTCTGGGGTAAAGGGCGATCGCGAAAAACACGGCGGAGTCTGGTTTGCGCGGTGGTACTTGCAGCAAATGCGCGCCTACGAACAGCAAAAAGGTGTTCGCATCCTCGACTATTTCGACGAACACTACTATCCTGTCGTCGATGACCTCTGTTTGGCGAATTGTCCCGCAGGCGATGCTAAGACGCAAGCAGCCCGGTTGCGATCGACTCGTTCTCTGTGGGACAGCACTTATACTGATGAAAGTTGGATTGGTAAATACAATCCGCCGCTAACAATTATACCCCGGTTTCGAGAGTGGGTCAAGCAAGATTACCCAGGTACAAAAGTCGCCATTACTGAATACAATTGGGGCGGTTTGGAGTCGATGAACGGTGCCTTAACTCAAGCCGAGATCCTGGGGATTTTTGGGCGGGAACAACTGGATTTAGCGACGCTGTGGGGGCCTCCCAAGTCTTCGGAACCGGGGGCTTATGCCTTCCGAACCTACATGAATTATGACGGTAAGGGCAGCAAGTACGGGGAGACTTGGGTGCGATCGCAAAGTACAGATCTGGGACAATTGTCAATCTACGGAGCACAACGCACTCAGGATGGTGCTTTGACGCTGGTAATCATTAACAAAACCAGTAAAAACTTGACCAGCAACTTGAGTCTTAAAGGCTTTAACCCAGGTGCCAAAGCTCAAGTTTACACCTACAGCGAGGCGAACTTGCGGGCGATCGTCCGTCAGGGAGATTTGGGTGTCAGCGCTGCTGGCTTTCAGGCAACTTACCCAGCTAATTCTATTACTTTGGTTGCCATTCCGAAAGCGAAGGCTTAGTCAGTTGTCAAATCCACTAGCATTGGAATTTTTACTGTGGCGACTAATCCCCGCTAATCTCCACTAACCTTTCACCGGTTCTCAAAAGTTCCAGCGCATCTAACAAATGTGCACTAAGAATCTCTCGCAACCGATCATTTGATGTATTGCCACACGTCAACCAGATAATTTGTGGAGGCGAATCAAGACGATCGACCAAATCAACAAAGTCGCTGTCTTTAGTCATCAAAATAACTCCCTGCGCTTTGGCGGCCTCGAAAATTTCAGGATCTTCAGTATCTCTCAGTCCAATGTCGCGCAAGGCTACCGCTGCTACTCCAAGTGTATTAGTCATCCAGGTTGCGATCGCAACCTGACAGATGTGCATCTACCCAGATCGTCATGCAACTAACACTGGATGATTAAGTTTACGTGATGCGTACAAAAGAGATGCTTTGAGGTCATCTCTTTCCAAATCGGGCATTTCTTCGAGAATTTGTTCAGCACTCAAACCGGCCGCAAATAAGTCTAGTACATCTGATACCCGAATTCTCATGCCACGAATACAGGGACGACCACTACACTGTCTGGGATTAATTGTGATTCTTGCAAGTAGTTCCAACATTCAAGTTAGTGAGGGTGAACACTTATCTTCATTATATCACATTAAGCATCAACCATCCAATCAATACACTTCTGCATTTGATTTCTCATCGTTTCTCTGTCCGCATCATATCTCCGCCCATGTCCCGGCAACACCCATTCAAACGAGTAATTAGCCAAGTTTCGCATTGATTTGATTTGTTCTGCCCAAGAATACCAACAGGCTGTCCGAAAACCAATCAAATGCTGTAATTTTTCTGACCAAGCGAGATGATCGCCGCTAAACAAAAACTTGTTATTATAAAGTAAAACTGTGTGACCTTTCGTGTGACCGGGTACAGAAATAATCAATAAATCATCAGCTATTTGATGCGGTTCATTGCCAGATAATTGAATTTCCACACTGCGAGTGTCCGCATTTATTTCGTCGGTATGCAAAATGCGATCGCACTCAAAATACTCCCGGTATTTTTGATGGTCTGCCACATCATCCCGGTGAGTCAAATATAGATAGCGAATGCCACCCATTGCTTCGATATTTTTCACTAGCGGCGGCACAAAACGCGGAGAATCAACTAAAATATTGCCCTCTGGACGGACAATTAAATAGCTAGCAGCCCCGTAGGATTTTTCTGAATGGTAGCCGCAGTGGTAAACATTTTCTGTTACCAGTGCGGGCAAATTTTGCTGAACTTCTTTGATATTTTTCGGTTTGTCAACAGTGCCGATCGAACTTGTCGGACAAGACAAAAGAGCCGCGAGACCTCGCATGGATGCTGTCTCGTTGGTTGGCTGCTGGTAAACCGCAGATTGTTCTCCGGCTTGAGTAAAGACTTCCGGTGCCATCCACCGACAAGTATCGCAGTCAATGCAGCTACTATCTACGTAAAAATTACCGCTGATATTTTCGGGGCGGCGTAAATTGATGTGAGCCATTTTTTATACCTTTTAATCACTAATCAGGGCGAGAAGCCCATTATATAAAAAATTCGGGGCGGGCAAGATGCCCACCCCACCAGGATTTAACTTTCTTGTGGAATTGGCATCTTGCCCGTTCCTAAAAATACTACCGGTTCCATCAGAATTTAACTTTTTTGTGGAACGGGCCGGAGAGCCCGTTCCCAAGCAGACTGCAAACTCAAAGTTTCAATTCTACTGCTGCTTCTGGCCCGCTGGAAAAGCACCAGTTGTCACCGCCACAGTCACAGGTTGTCCGCTGCGGCTCAACTCAAGCTGCATATCCTTGCCTACGGTACTTTGCTCCACAATTTGCTGTACGCTGCCAGCATCGGTGACTTCTGTACCGTTGATTTTTTTGATCACGTCAGCAACGCGCACTCCAGCTTGTGACGCCGGCGAATTTTTTGCAACTCCCATAACTAACACGCCTTTATCTTCAGTCAGCCTCAATTTGGCGTTGGGATTTTTATTGAATTCTGCTTTGACTTCGGGAGTAATGCTCAACATCCGAACGCCGAGATAAGGATGTTCGGCTTTTCCGGTACTGACTAATTGGTTGGCAATTTGTTGGGCCCGATCGATCGGAATCGCAAAACCCAACCCTTGGGCACCTTCAATAATCGCCGTATTCATGCCGATAACTTGACCCCGCTGGTTCAGCAACGGGCCGCCGGAATTGCCGGGATTGATGGCGGCGTCGGTTTGAATAAAGCTGACGCGCTTGTCGGGAACACCCACATCGGCGCTAGAACGGCCTGTCGCGCTAATAATACCGACTGTCACGGTATTGTCCAAACCGAGGGGATTGCCGATCGCGATCGCCCATTCTCCCGGCTGTAAATCTTCCGATTTACCCAAACTCACCACAGGCAAATCGGTAGCCTCAACTTTAACAACAGCCACATCAGTAACTGTATCTACGCCCAAAACTTTGCCTGCCAATTCACGGCCATCCTTCAGTTTTACCGTCACCGTATCTGCGCCGTCAACAACGTGAGCGTTCGTCAAAATGCGGCCGTCGGAACCAAAAACAAAACCCGAACCAGAGCCTCGTTGTACTCGATTTCCCGGCTGAGGCGCAATGGGGGAATCTGGATCGAAGAAGCGGCGGAATTGTTCGGGAATCTCTTCTGGAGCTTGGTTTTTCACTGTGCGAGACGAGTTAATTCGTACTACTGCCGGGCCGACTTCCTGCACTACTTTAGTCACAAAATTAGAGTCTTGATTCGGCAATATATTTGCAGGTAAAGCTGAGATTGGCGCTGCGCTTGCAGGTTGTTCGGCTTTGATAGCATTAGAACTGCCAGGAACTTGGGAATTTAGGGCATTGCAGCCGACAGTTGCCGTGGAGCCGAGCAAAACGAGGGATAAAAAAGCAAGTTTTTTCGGCACAGAAAAACGGCGAGAATGTTGAGTTTGATTAGATTTTTTGGGGGTTGACATAGTATTAATTTGGTAGAGAATGGGTGAAAGTTATAATTATGGTTTGGCAGTTTTAGCACTACTGTACAATTAACTTAGAACTCAAGGTTCTTTAATTTTAATTGAAACATTTATCAGATGTGTTTGGGTGGTGGGATTTACCCTACAGGCTGGAGTAGAAACCAGACTGTTGCAGGCAAATTGTTGATTTTAGGTGGTCAGTGCGATCGCCCTGGGTGAGGACTGACGAATTGCCACACCTGCGATAATACCAACTACGGTAACGGATCCGCATATTCCGCATTTCCTGGAAAATCTTCATGGCCTTGCTACCGGCAGCCCATAACTCAAACAAAAATGTTGGGTTTGTTTCCTTAGCCTGCAATGAAACCGGTGCGTTGCTCGCTCGAAACAGTCGCTCTTTCTTGAGGATTGTCGATGTATCCCTATCCTACGGCTATGAACGTTAATCTAAGGAATGAGAATTAAATAACTTCCACTCTTGAAAGTGGGATGGGCGGGAGAGCCCGTACTTTTTGGACGGGCGGGACGCCCATCCCACAATAACAATTAAAATTGTCAGTTATTTAATTCGCGATCCTAAAATAGTATTATTTTCCGTAGGTTCGTACAGTGCGAGCGTCCCCGCTCGCGTGCTTGTACAAGCACGCGAGCGGGGACGCTCGCACTACCATAAAAAATGCTTCTTGCAAAACTGAGATGCTCCCAAGAGAAGAACGTTAGCTTTCGCGATCCGGAGGAAAGCAAACTGTGTCTATTTTTCATAGTTTTTCCCTGTTGGAATCTCCGCTCTCAACTTTATTGGGTTCAATGGAACTAACCGCATCAATTTCCCTCGACTTGTTCCTGGAAGTTTCCAAAATATCAACAGTATTCTTAATAAAACCAGCCATCGGTACAGCAACTAACAAACCTGCTACTCCCGCCACCTTAACTCCCACTAACAGAGACACTAAAATCCACACCGGATTGAGGCCGATAAAACCACCTAATAATCGAGGAGCAACCCCGCTTTCAATTACTTGCTCTATGACTGTCGCGACAGCTAAAACTGTCACACCGAGCCAAAAGTTGCTTAGTGTAATCAGCAAACTGACAACGCAAATACTGAAAGGTGCCCCGAAGGGAATCATCGTCATTACACCGACACCCAAACCGAAAAGCAGCCCGAAGGGAACTCGCAAAATTAAAAAAGCCACCGTCATCGACAGTCCCATCAAACCCGCCAAGGTTGCTTGTCCGACGAAGTAGTTGTGGAAGCTTCGCGCCAGCAACTGTCGCAATTGCAGACTCTGTTTGGAGGGAAACCATTTAAACAATCCTTCCCACACGCGATCGCCATGCAAGAGCAAGTAGAATGTCAGAACTATTGTCAGCAGAAAATTCACCAGACTGTCTGCCGCACCCAAGCCAAATTTGAGGATTTCGCCAGTGAGAGACTGCAATTGAGTTGAAAGTCGATCGCTCAATTGAGTAGTCAAACCGCTAACATCAATGCGAAGATTGCGATTTTCTGCCCACTTATTGAACGCTTCAATCTGTTCTGTACCGGAAACTATCCAAGTTGGGAGTCGAGTAGCGAGTTCAGTGATTTGGTTCAGCAGAATCGGAGCCAGAGTAACACCTAAAACCACCAATATCAGTAAAGTTACGAACAACACCGACAAAACTGCGCGATCGCGCTTCAGCCCGTATTTACGCAGAAAACGCACTGGATAATCTAGCAAAAAAGAGAACACTGTAGCGATTACCAAAACAGTAATCAGAGCGCGAAAATATTCAAACACTAGGAGGGCTAACCAGCAGTTGAGTACCGCTAGAGGGAATAACAGTCCGTAAGTCCACCACTGCGGCAGTTTAGTGAAACGTCTCATTAAGTTAACCAAGTTAAAATTTGAGATGCCAGATGTGAGATTGACGCTGCTATTCGCCGTTCTCCGTTAACGATTTTATGTTGCATTTAGTTATACCAGGCTGCTAAAAATTCCCACTTGCTCTGCTAGTAGCAGAAATTGGGCTGTGGGCAGGTACTCCCTGCCACAACCATGTTATCTCGTTGACGCTGGTATGGATATATTACCTGCGGAATAACTTATTTTTTGCTATTTTTAGGAAAGGAGTTTGAGGCTCACAATTCAAGCTTTTTCGCCGTGCCGTTCGAGAGCTAATTGAATTAAACGGTCTGCTAATTCGGGGAAAGAAATACCATCATGCGCCCACATTTGAGGATACATACTGGTAGCTGTAAATCCGGGGAAAGTGTTGATTTCGTTAATCAAAACTTCTCCGGTTGATTCAACGTAGAAAAAGTCTACCCGCGCTAAACCGGCAGCGTCAATGGCTAAGAATGCTTGCACTGCCATTTCTTGGATTTGCGAGACGATCGCACTGCTGACTTTTGCCGGAATTGAACACTCGGATTGTCCCTCAGTATATTTAGTTTCGTAGTCGTAGAAATCGCTTTGAAAACTAATTTCTCCCACCGTTGAAGCTTTCGGATTATCGTTGCCCAAAACCGCACATTCTAACTCTCTAGCAACCACACCAGCTTCCACAATGATCCGCCTGTCGTAGCTGGCGGCGCCATCAAGAGCGGCTTCTAACTCAGCGCGCGATCGAGCCTTAGAAATGCCCACAGACGAACCCAAATTTGCTGGTTTAATAAAGCAAGGATAGCCCAACTCAGCTTCAATTTTGTCGCACAGTTTGGGGAAAACGCAAGGATTCGACCAGATTTCGGAACGATTGACAGCGATGTATTTTACCTGCGGCAAACCTGCGTTAGCAAAAGCCATTTTCATCGCAATTTTATCCATTCCCATCGCCGAACCCAAAACCCCCGAACCGACAAAAGGAACTTGCAATAATTTCAGCAATCCTTGCACCGTACCGTCTTCACCGTTAGGCCCGTGTAAAACCGGAAACCAAACATCTACTCCATTAAAATTAGGAAATTGCCAAGCTTCTCCTGCTTGTGACTCTATTTCCAGAGGTTTGCCGGCGGCTAAGACTTGCTGCGGTAATGTTCCCGACAGCCAGCGGCCGTCTTTTTGGATGTAAAAGGGCAGAACTTCGTATTTAGAAGCATTTTCGTCAGCAGCGAGGGCACGGGCGATCGCCCTTGCCGAACTAATAGAGACTTCATGTTCGCCCGATCGCCCGCCGAAGAGTAACCCGATCCGCATCTTCGTCATTTTTCCATACTCCCGATACTTTTTGATAAATATACACGCAGAGAGCGCAGCCAACGCAGAAATGAACGCTTTAAGACTACCTATCCCCTCCCTTCCACTCTTCCTCTGTGTCCTCTGCGCTCTCTGCGGTAAAAAAATATATCTTGTTAAAAGACTCCGAGACTCTAGCAAATATTATCTATGGAGGTTACTGGGGCTGTATTGGTTTCACAAAACTGCTGTTAGCCGGCACAAAACAATTACTCGGCGCGCCGGTACCCTCACTTTTTTCTATAAAAAACCAAGGTTGACGTTGGGCATCGTACAAAACCCCCAATCCGCTAGGGCCCAGATAGATTTCAAAATTCTGCCCTGGTTTCAAAGTACCAACTACAGGCCAACTGCCAATATTTAAATTTACCTTGCTTCCAGGGTCTTCTATTTCCTGAATAGAGTGCGGGCCCATGCGACATTTAACACCGTTGGGGTCTGAATCTGTGGCTTCCCAATATCGGTGAGATGTTCTTTTATACTCTCCACGTTCGTTTGGCTGCGGCAATTCCACTTGAGGAATTGAATTTTGCGTCTTGTCAAATTCAGAATTTTGTGTCATGTTATTTAGACTCTTTTTTCGTATTAGAGTTTTATTGCGGTGTTCCAGCCAGCCACAAAGCTAAATTGCGGACATAAGTTTTGATATCATCTAAAGCCTGTGACTCTGTTTGCATAGTGTTTCCCGGCGGTTCAGTCACAAAGCTTGGACAACCCATATCCAAATTCCAATTATAATCGCAGAAGTGATGAAAAGTCGATTGAGCCACTCCACGTCCGAGCTGATTTCCGATCGTATCGGGAGGCCACTCGAAAGCAACAGCGAGGTTAAAAATGCGATCGCTCACCAAACTTTTCCCTTGTGCAATTACCCTACCGTACTGATCGCCTGGGGGGACACCCACAGCACCTTCGTGGGGATGAGCCGGAAAAAACTCGATCGCTTCCCCAGAAGCACCAGACCTTTTCAAAAGAGAATGCACCGGATCGATCGCGATAATTCTCTGATAATTCCCATTGCGTCCAGAATGATAGTTAGGCCAAGAAATATTAGTAGTATCAACATCATCTATGCAATGTTTCGATGGATCTGGATCGGGATTTTTAGTTTGAAAAAAATGTGCAGCCCCCACACCAGAAATAGTGCAGATAGACGAACCTAAATCTTGATGGTCGCGAGTTGCCAAAATCCCCCCGCCCCGTTGGTGAAAAGCCTTAATTCCCGCACAATCTTTTTCAGTCAAACCGTCTCCTACATCAACAGCAAACAGCCACAGCTCGTCAAATATTGATTCTCCCAAACTGCTTAGGATTGGGTCATTCCCTTCTATATTTGATTCGCGGTTTCTTGCCGTTACTTGAAATAATTGATTTCCCCGATCGTCCTTCAGATTAGCCAAATAGTCTCGCAACAAAGAGAAACGCTCGATACTCCAGTCATCCTCAGTTGTTGGAATCGTTGTTTGCAGTAAAATGCGAATTGGTTTTTCCATTTTAATCAGGGGAACGGGGAATAGTTTTGAGTTAGTGGATATGGAAGGGAGGAAAAGAAATTAAATTCGCAATCTAATTTAGATTTTCCAGCATTTCGCCAGTCAAACTAAAAGCGCGAATATCAGTAATTTTAACACGCACAATCTTACCAGCCAATTGTGCAATATCCCCCTTAAAAAATGTGAGACGATTGCCGCGAGTGCGCCCCATCACCTGAGTTGGATCTTTGAGATTTTGGACTTCCACCAAAACCTCCTCCGTGCGCCCGAAATAGCGCTGCGATCGCTCCATAGCCGTTGTTGTCACGACATGATTGATACGTTGCAGGCGATCGGCTTTTACCTCCTCACTCAACTGATTTTCCCACAACGCAGCAGGCGTTCCCGGGCGAGGCGAATAAGCAGCAGTATTCACCAAATCAAAACCAACATCTTCGATCAACTTCAGAGTCTTCTCAAACTGCGCCTCCGTCTCCCCAGGAAACCCGACAATCGCATCAGCCGTAATCGAAGCATCAGGCATATAACGGCGAATCATATCAACAATTCGCAGATATTTCTCCTGAGTATAACCCCGAGACATCGCCTTCAGAATATCATTATCCCCCGACTGAAAAGGCACGTGAAAATGTTCGCAAACCTGCGGTAACTCCGCACAAGCCTTAATCAATCGTTCATTAAAATAGCGAGGGTGGCTAGTAGCAAAACGCAGGCGATCGACACCAGGAACATCCTGCACAAAATAAAGCAAATCAGTCAAAGTATGCAGGTTGCTACCATCCGGTTTCGTCCCCGGCAAATCGCGCCCGTAAGCATCAATATTCTGCCCCAACAAAGTTACTTCCTTGTAACCTTGACGGCCCAACTCCTCCATTTCAGCCCGAATTGCCTCCGGCATTCGCGACTGTTCAACCCCGCGAACATTTGGCACAACACAATAAGTGCAGCGTTCATTGCAGCCATAAATTACATTCACCCAAGCAGTCACATGGCTGTCGCGACGAGGCTTAGTAATATCCTCCATAATCTCCACAGCTTCCGTCGCCACAACTTGATTTCCCTGGAAAACTTGTTCCAGCAAATCTTCAAGTCGATTAGCGTGTTGCGGGCCCATTACTAAGTCCAATTCCGGCACTCTCCGTAACAGCGCCTCACCTTCCTGTTGCGCCACGCATCCAGCTACAACTAAAGTCAAACCCGGTTCTTTACGCTTGCGATGAGCTTGCCTTCCGAGGTTAGAATAAACTCTTTGTTCGGCATTATCGCGAATGGTGCAAGTATTGTAGAGAATCAAACTAGCGTCGTTCGGGTCTTCCGAGAACTCAAAGCCCATATTTTCCAGAATGCCAGCCATCCGTTCGGAGTCGGCTTTGTTCATCTGGCATCCGAAAGTGGTAATGTGATAGCGGCGGGGTTTAACGGTCATGGCGAATTGCAGGAAAATAAAAAATCTAGGTTTTCAACCTTAACCAACTATTATATAACAAGTCTCAACCCTTTGTGAACTTTTCTTGTTCTTAATTTATTGAAAAACAACTTTCACAAACCTTTAGGGTGTGTGAGGCGCGGCGATTAATACCATTGCTGAAAAATATTGCTACAATATATTTTGGGGTTTGTTTACAATAGCTGGTGCTGGTGGTGCTTCGCCATTAGATTGTCGATTGTGATGCAGAGATTTATCGCAGGCGACACACCCTAACTACAAACCTATGATATTTATTTAGATTGTAAAAAATGTAAAATAGTTTTAGCAATACCTTGCCCAGCCAAGTAAGGAACTCCATTTCCAACTGTTTTAAACATATTCGTCAATGTCATATTATCCGGCAGTGCAAACTCTTTTGGTAGAGACTGAATAGCTAGTGTTTCAGCAACAGAAAGCCTGCGAACTTTGTAAGGGTGCAAGTGAACTTCGTTATTACCGTAACAAGCAGTCGGCGAATAACGCCAGCGGTGCAGGCGCTTGAAAGATTTTTTTGAATCGTCTCCCTCATCGACCTCAGCAAACCTTTTAATACCTGCTCTTGGTTCAAAATAATGTTCAGCGTTGGGATGGTTGAGAACATCATTTTTTTGAAACCAAAACTCAACTGTTAATTCTTGGGTGATGCCATCGGGACAAGGCAAAAAACCATCGCGTACAAAAGCATTTCTTTCAGACCAATGATGACAAAAAACTTCTGATTTGGGATATAATATCTGAGTTTCCCAGGGGAATAAATTTTCAGGTAACATTGGGCTGGTTTCATCTAGAATAATCCCCAGATTTTTGACAAGATTTTTTTTAAAGCCAATCAAAATAATTCGGTCTCTATCCTGCGGTACTCCATATTCGATCGCATTTATTAAACGTTCCACAAAAAAATATTCCGAATCAGCCAACTTAAGCTTGAGTTCGTCGTAAAAAGCTTTATGTTTTTTTGTCCTCCACAAACCTTTGACATTTTCAAACAAAAAGAAATCCGGCTGCTGCTGGCAAATCAATTCAATGTAGGAAGCTGAAAGTTTGCCTTTATCTCCTTCCTGCCCTCGGTTTTTACCACCCACAGAAAAGTCTGGACAAGGCGGCCCCGCGATAAATCCCACAATATCGTGATGCTGGCGGGCATCCTGCATCAATTCCCGCAGGCGAGAAGCTGTTTTTCCCCCTACAAGTTGAGTGACATCTGCTTCCTCGCCTTCGCAGTATCCGTATTCTGGTAGCGGCAAATTCAGGCACTGCCGAGAGTAGCGGTATGCTTGCATGAAAGGTGGGAAAATTTCATTGACATAGGCTACATGAAACCCATTTAATTCAAAACCGAGGTCAAGGAATCCCGAACCGGAAAAAAAGGAGAATATACAGGGAGAACGGTACATTAAATCATCCCAGTTATTTTAAACTAAGCTTACTATAAATTCGGTTGGGCTTGCACCTGACTATTGCTAAAAGTCGCAGAACCCCGCGCCGGACACGGCAGTGCCGTTTCCCTACTCAAATATGGGCAACCACGGAGGGATTGCCCCTACAAATTCCAATAATTCTTAAAACCATTGGCCGCCTCGGAAACGCCAGTAGGGAAACAAAATCCGCATTAGTGTTTGCGATGCTAGATAAATAGCCAGCCACACTAAACTGTAATGCAATGCAAAAGCTGTTAAGTCAAAATTTTCTCGCGGTATTCCCGGCAAACCGATAATTTTAATTAAAAATAACACAAAAAGTGCTTCCCAAATCCCGGCGATTAATTGAAATGCGCCGGGCCAATCTCGATCCCAGCGAAACTGCTGGATGTAGATATATAAGATATCCCAGCCGATGCCAAAAATTGCTACATAACCTAAAATTAAGAAAAAGATTGCACCTGATGTGGAAGTGATTAAACCTAGAAAAAATGGCAGGGTTACTAAAACGCCGATGGTTGCAAATAGCAGTAACCGAGTTTGCCAGCGGCCGAATAAGGTGGGGGTCATTCGATTTTAGATTTTAGATTTTGGATTTTAGATTGGGGATTTTGAATTTTGGATTTTAGATTGGGGATTGGCGATTTTGAATTGGTGATTTTGAATTGGGGATTGGGGATTGGGATTTGAGGTTGAATGCGAAGCTCTTTTACATCTGTTAAATCCGCTACAAAATCCGTTACCGAACTTTTTCAATTTAGCCGGGAGATTTATTTAAAATCCACTTTGACCATTGTAGGAACGATCGCCAAACGCTCAATTTCCCAACACCCGGAACTCCGTTAGCTGCCAGACTTTCAACGGAACGCAGGGCGGCGTATTGCAAGCCCAAAAAGCTGTCTACGGGCGCGTAAGGCCCGCCCAAAGTAATCGCGCCCGCTGCGTACACCCGCCCTTCTGGGTTGTTGGGGGAGGCGTTCCGCAATTCGGGCACTTCAAAATCGTTGTTGACACTCAAACGCCCCAAATTGTTGAGGGGAAGATTGTATTGAATTACCAAATCCTCTAACAGGGGACTGGTTTTTACCTTAGCGTCCAAACCTGTCGCGTCAATAATAAAATCAGCTTGTAACTTAATTTGCCCTTTGAGATCCTTTTCTTGAATGTAAGTCACGGTGCGGTTTTGACTGTCGCGCTCGACTCGCTCGACTTCCCCGAAGGTAATTTGATACCATCCTTGACTTAAACCTTCTTTGACTATCCGCCGCCAGTCGCTGCGATTGGCTGTGGTAGTGCCGCCCCAGTCTCCGAGAAACTGCGGGCGAAATTCGGGTTTGGCTTTTTCCAAAAGTACGCGGAGTTCGCCGCCCCAACAGGCTTTGGGCCAGTTGAAAGGTTGAAATTCATAGTGATTTTCGACGACTCGCACGGTGAGGTTAAATTTGTTACCTTGAGGTTTGGGCGATCGCATCAAATGCAATACTTGAATGTTGGCATTTCGCTGTCGCGCTTCATAAATTCGCTGCACCACCCGCGAAGCCACAATTCCCCGCCCTCTAATTAAAACGCTGCCGCCCCTCGCCTCCAACTTTTCGTAAACGCCGTCGTGACTTTCGTAAGCGTTGACAACCGACTCAAAATCCTGGGTTTTTTCGCGATATTCTTGCAAGTCGGGCAAAAATTGAATGGCGGGATAGCCGGTGGCTAAGTGTACGTATTTGGCGATTAAAAAAGCACGATCGCGCTGGTTGGCATTCGATCGAGAATAAGCGATCGCGTACCTACCGTCATCTGTCTGGCGAATCGCCCGCACTCTCCCGTAGCGAAACATCTGATTCCACCCGATACGCACAGTTTCCCTGTCAATCGAATCAAACACATTTCCGGCGCGCGGCGTATAAGTTTCGGCAAAAGTCGGTTCCGCAAACACCTGCCACATCAACTTCAGCGACACCATCAACCGCCCTTTCCGCAATTCCTGCCAAGCTTCCCGCACAGCATAGGGAGGCCAGCCCCAAATGTTGTCTGGACACGAGTCAGAATTCGATCGCAGCCTTTCCCTGAGCGGAATTTGAGAATTCAGGCACAACCGACGGTAACGGGCGTAAGGTTGCTCTTCCATGCCCAGAACGGCAATTCGATCGACCTTCACGCCGCAAATTCTCAGCAAATCCACCCAAATCAAGCTGCCCAAACCGCCACCAACAGCAGCCCAATCAATTTCTTCAACCGGGAGTCCCATAGATTGGATCGATCGCATTGTGACTTGATTTGCCTGCAAAAATGCGATCGGCGGAAATTCTCCCCTACTATTTGTTTGAGGCACCGGCGACACCATGGGCTGCCCCAACGCGGGGTCTGGCCTATTGGTCTGCGGGTTAAAGAAAATGTGAGAATTGACAGACTGGGTTTCTGTGGAATTAACAGTAAATGAAATGGCTATCTTGTAGGGCCCGATTTGCAGCATATCGCCATTTGCCAGCACGCACCGGGTTTGGCGGGTGCCGTTGACAAAAGTACCGTTGCGACTGCCGGTGTCAGTAACTACAATACTGTCGCCTTCGGTGGCAATCACAGCGTGAAACCGAGACACTTGACTGCTTTTGAGGGGAATTCGAGAAACTCGCTCACCGTTGATGGTGGAGGGCATACCTTCAAAAATACGTCCCAAAGCGATGGGCAATTCGAGTATCGGGGAGCGACAATCCCCCGTAGCTGTATCTTTCCAAGTAAGTCGCAGGTGCAAGGGTTGAGGATTCATTATTATTTTTTAAACATCAGCCGTCGGCTTTGAGCTTTCTGGGAAAAAAGATTTTTGAATTTGAGAGATTTGATTTGATCTCGGGGCCTATCTCAAAAACTTTAATAGTTTTAGGTGCATGGGGGCTAGAAACCGAGAATATCTGTAGATTTCTCGTTATTTCGCCCCTGATATTTGAGATTTTCGATTGAATGCAGTCCCAAAAGTGTCAAGAAGTAAAAATTAGATGCCGTTGCCAGCAAGATCCTAGCATTGGCGATCGCGCGATCGAACAAAAGAGCGATCGCGCGATTCTGGCTTTTTCTCTTCCCTCAAGGAGACAGCACCACACTCGCCGCCGCCGCCAAAGAAGTACCGCACCACGGACACCCCGCACTCAACTGCGCGTAAGGCGAAACGCGGCTGCACTTGGGACACTGCAAACCGTAAATAGAAGGCTGCGTCGGCGGGGAAGAAATTTGCACCGGAGGCGCCCCAAGCAAAACTGTCAGCGGCGCGGCTAAGTGCACCTCAGTTACATTCACCTCGATTTCCACTTGGCCTAAATGGATGCGGCTGTCGGATTTCAATATTGCTTCGCCCGAGGCGAGAATTTTTCCGTCTACCAGGGGCGGATTGCTGGCGCGCAAATTCCGCACTGCATACTCCTGCAATTCGCGATTAAAAAATATTTCGACGTGCAACCCCGATACGCTCGAATCCGAAAATACTATATCGCACTGCGCTGGGTCGCGTCCGAGTCTCACGCTTCCCGGGTTTTTGCTTGGCTGTTCGTTTAGAATCGTCTGAGTTTGACGAACCCCAGCCTCTGTCCATGTTAAATTTAGCTGGTTTGTCATCGTTTTATAAGAAATACCGTGAAAACCCTGGGACTTTAGTCCAGGGATGAAAGGGCATTGCAGGATTGATCCTGCCAGTTAAATATTTACCAATTCTAGTAAAATCAATCAAGGAGGGTAAAAAAAGATGTACGCAGTACAAAGAGACCTTTGGCATTTAACAGGACTCGACAAAATCATTGTCGAGCAACTGTTGAGGTGGTCAAACAATCTGTTTAATGTCGGGACTTACGAAAGTCGGCAACGGTAC
>NZ_JAEQCE010000133.1:0-11233 GCF_020738665.1 Microcoleus sp. PH2017_08_TRC_O_A | reverse complement strand
GCAGACAATAGGAGATGATAACTAATAACTTATATGCGGTCATGCTTCGCCCTCTTCCTTGCGCCAGATGCACCCCGAGGACTAAAGTCCTCACAGATTTTACAAGGTTTGTAGTGAGGACTTCAGTCCTGCTTTTTCCGAGAACAAAAGTCCTCACTACGAACAGATTTTATAAGGTTTGTAGTAAGGACTTCAGTCCTGCTTTTTCAGTAGTTCGATCGCTCAGACTTGAATTCTGATTTTCCTCAATCAAGAACTTAAGATTCCTTACGGGGAATTTTCCCACTCAGGGGTAAGCTGGCGGAAATTGTATTTAGACACACCTGGGTGACAAGTAACGCAACTGCTGATATTTGCTGGTTGCGCCAGCTTGACTCTGGGGTGCAAAGCTTTGAAGTAGCGAGAGGTGGCGACTCGGTAAGCTAGTTCTTCGTCTTTGGCTTCGGGACGGGAAAAAGTTTGCAGGTAGTTCCACACTAGCAGCCGGGGCGGGTCTACTAGGAGTTTCAAGGTTTGTCCGTAGTGTTGGGAATCTTGCAACAAGCGGCGCCAGGTTTCTGTTGGCAATACTTGCGGGGGTAAGCCGATGTGACAGGTGGCGCAGTTTTCTAGGTAGAGTTGCTGTCCGAGTTGGTAGCGTTCGGGGATGCGATCGACAGTGCCATTATCTTCAATAGCAGACACTTGAGCAAGTCGCGCTGGAGTGTTGGAGTTCGCAGTCTGGGCTGCCACCCATCCGCCTCCTGTACAGCAGACAATTATCAACACCAGCAATGTTGAGTAAAGCCCCCGCAAGCCACGAGAGCGATACTTGGGGGGAGTTTCGTGATTCATTCTGTTTCTGCGTTCTGGCTGCTAATTTCTGCGGTCTGGAGGAGTTTTTTCCCAGCCCGCATGGATGGGTTTTCTAGATCACTGGTATGCTCATGCCTTCGCGGGCCAAGCAGCTATTGGCGAATGCTGCCTGCACGTCTGCTTCGACGCGATCGAGAAAATTGTCGTCGTGACCGGGATCGTGGTGAAACATCACGATCTTTTTGACTCCCGCAGCTTTCGCTATTTCTACTCCGGCTTGCCAAGTTGAGTGTCCCCAGCCGACTTTTGGGTTTTTGAAGTCGTAATACTCTTCGTTGGTGTAGTTGGCGTCGTAAATCAGCACGTCTGCGTCGCGAGCTAGGTGTACTACATTTTCGTCCAGCCGATCGGGAAAATGCTCTGTATCGGTGCAGTAGACGGCCGTGTGTCCCTCCCAGGTGACTCGATACCCGATCGCAGTATTGGGGTGATTGAGCAATGCGGTTTCGATTTTCACATCGTCGAGTTCGAGAATATCCCCTGGGGTCAAATCGTTAAATTTGAGGTCTGACTGCATCACCTGGATGGGGACTGGAAAATTGGGGTGGTGCATTTGATCGGCAAGACGCTGTTTGATTGTAGTGCCGTTGGGGGCGATCGCTCCGTAAATGTGAAAGCAGTTCCCCGGGATAAAGGCAGGAGTAAAGAATGGAAATCCTTGAATGTGATCCCAGTGAGTGTGGCTGAAAAACATATGGGCTTCGACCGGCATTTGTCGCAGCAGGTTGAGGCCCAGAACTCGCAGACCGGTGCCACCATCAAAAATCAGGCGTTTTTTCCCCAAGCGCATTTCTACGCAAGAGGTATTACCTCCGTAGCGAATTGTTTTGCTGCCGGGGGTGGCGATGCTGCCCCGCACGCCCCAAAACTGAACGACAAACTCGGTCAAAGGACTATTTTCCATACTGGCTTTCTGATCGGAAGGCTCTGGAGTGGTTTGAGAGGGTGCGGAATCTGGCATCTTTTTTAGGTTTGGGCGCAGGAACTTGGGAGTTGAGATCTTAGTGTTTAGTTTTTAGTGTTTAGTTTTTAGCAATCCGTACTATAAAACGCTTTATAGAAAACTATCCGAGTACCAAACCCGGAAATCAGACTTACCGAACACTTGGGTTGTTAGAAGCCTCAACCCGTGCGCGATCGGTTGCTGTAACAGATATCACGCTTTAGAGACCATTTTTGCACCCTGTGGGCTGCCCGGCGTGCGGAACTGTCCTGAGATTAAGATAGCGTTGATGTCAGTGTTCGGGTAAATTTTCCTCAAAAGTAGAACGCATTCGCCCGCTTGCTGAGAATTTGCGCTTAATCTTACTCTATGACTAGGATTTTTTTCAAGATTGTGCCGGGGGTGGCGGTTTGAGGAATTCCGTTCCGGTGACTGGGGATTCACCAATGATTTTAGATTCTAGCCACCCCCTCCTCGACTGCACGTCCTAGACGCGGATCGGTTGCATTAAGTTCGGCTTCCTGAATTGTTACTCGGGTTGCAGTCGAGGATGCAGGCGCTTGGAACCTATTTGCGATCGGCTGCGATGCACTTTTCGACTAACGGCATTACTAGATCGACATCTTGCCAACCCAGAATTTCGGTCACTTTTTTCTCCAAATTTTTGTAGGTTCTAAAAAATTCGGCTATTTCGTCCAAGCGGTGTGGGGCTACGTCTTTGAGGGACTTATAGTGAGCGTAACGGGGGTCTTTGTCGGGAACGCACAGCAGTTTTTCATCTCTGTCGCCTCCGTCGATCATTTCCAGCATTCCGATCGGACGGGCCGCGATGATGCACCCTGGAAATGTGGGCTCGTCCATCATCACCATGCCGTCGAGGGGGTCACCGTCATCGGCTAAGGTGTTGGGTATGAAGCCATAGTCGCAAGGGTATTGCACTGAGGCATAGAGCACGCGATCGAGTGCAAAGGCTTGCATCTCTTTATCAAACTCGTATTTGTTTTTGCTACCGGCGGTAATTTCGATCAGGACGTTAAGCAGTCCTGGTTTCGGCTGTGCCGGAATTAGCGATAAGTCCACAATAATATCTCCAACTTAACAGATGATCGGGGATGAGTGCTACTTGCCAAATCCCTTTCATAGCATTTTACGGGCGATCGGGATCGATGCTGCATAAAGCTGGATACAAAGCGGGGGAGTGCGAGAAGATACAGCGGACGGGCGGGACATCCCACGAACAATAGATTGGACGGGCGGGACGCCCATCCCACAGTTTGAGAGGGGAATGGTTTGTTTGGGCGATCGAGATATTTTCAGAACCAGATATTATTTTTCCCCTCTGTCAAAGTTTTTTTAATTTTCAATCCCA
Source organism: Microcoleus sp. PH2017_08_TRC_O_A (assembly GCF_020738665.1). Lineage (NCBI taxonomy): Bacteria > Bacillati > Cyanobacteriota > Cyanophyceae > Oscillatoriales > Microcoleaceae > Microcoleus > Microcoleus sp. PH2017_08_TRC_O_A. The sequence continues at coordinate 8,066 of NZ_JAEQCE010000133.1, read as the reverse complement.
ACCACTGGCTTAGTTCTGTTGCTAACCATGTGATTTCTGATTCACTTAGTCCCTGGTTTTCTCCTAGTTGATATTTTTGCTTGCCAGCTTGAATAAGCATCTGATAAATGTTGGAATTGTATTGCCTAATTTCCAATTGACAAATCTCCTGTCTGGAGATCGATCGTGGATAATTCCATTTCAGCCCTAGAAGATTGCTGGTATAGGAGATTTGATGCCGATCTATTCTAACACGCAATTCCCGAAATGCAGAGAGAAGTGTTACTACTACAGCAGCTAGTAAACTTCCTGATAGCATAATCAACGAATTCCTTAATAAATTATTGATTACCGATAGGTAATTGGAACCACCTATCCTTAAAAGGATATTTGCAGCAACCGCAGCCGAGAACCAGGCAATCAAACTAAAATCGACTTCCTTAGGTGGAATTATAATTTCTATAAACTCCGAATTTTTTGTGAGTTTAATATCGCTTTCTGGCGGTTGCACTACAAGAGGATTTTTTTTGATTTTGTTGATAGCACAGGGATTTTCGTCGAGCGATCGGAATGCTTTATCAGCCGAAGATAACCGTTTTTCCAAGCTCGGTTCGGTCATCCACTCCAGCCAATGAATCAAATTAGGATTGAGGTGCTTCGCGCGATCGGCAAATTGAATTTTCAAATCCTGCTGCGATAGTTCCATGGGATGCAAGCCCGTTACCAAATAAATTAAAGTTCCACCTAAACCGTAAAGGTCAGAAGCCGGAACCGATCGCCCGCCAAATTGTTCCGGTGCCATATATCCATAAGTTCCGACTACTGTAATTGTGCCGCCAAACTTTGCAGCTTGGTTCTGCACCGAACCGAAATCAACTAAATAAACTTGTCCGACACTATGGCCGGATCTGCTGTGTAGTAAGATATTGCTTGGTTTAATATCGCGGTGAATAACAGGCGGATTTTGCTCGTGCAAATACATCAAAATTGCTAACAGCAATTTAGCTAATTCTTTCACCTCACTTTCGCTAAAAGTACGCCCGCAGCGCAAATGTTCTTCTAAAGTTCTTCCCTCTACATAAGTCTGTACCAAGGCAAAGCTTTTACTGTCTGGTTCGTCAATTTCCAGGTAGTCGAGGTGCCGAGGAATTCCTGGGTGAGAAAGTGCTTTTAAAGTTTCCGCTTCCCTTTCAAATAGCTTGAGGTCTTGCCATTCAAAATCGCTACCGAGGAAGAGCTGTTTGATGACAACTAATTCTTGAGTTTGTAAATCGCGAGCCAGCAGCGTTTGGCGACCGGTTTGTTTTCCCAGTATTCGCTGCACTTCATAGCTTTCTGCTAATATTTTACCAGTCATGTTTTATTACCTTTATTTCAATACGGTTCACTTAAGATGGTCATTGCGAGGAACGAAGCAATCACAGTATCTATTTTTCATGAGTTTTCCCTCTTGTCATCTCTTAAGTTAACCGTGTTGACCTTTATTTTAATTTGAAGCGAGCGTCGGGGTTCAGAAATCGGTTTTTTTAGCGAGTCTGGCGGTTACAACGCGTATTTTCGTAAAAACCCGGTTTCTAGAAGTCAGAGTGCCTAATTCCTGTAAATTTTAGATTATAGTCCGCTTGCTTTTTGATACCACCGGGCAATAGACTTGCTAGCTGTCCCCATTGACAGTCCTACAATTAGCGATATTGCAAGTATAAAGCTAATTTCAGACATGGAAAGCTCTCCATCATTAATAATATTCCACGTCCCTTCATCCTTCCAATCCTCCATCATCGGCCACAAGAAAATACTGGTCGCCGAGGTAAATGTCACGATACTAATTGCATTTAAAACCTGTCGGTGAAGTTTGGGATTAGTTAGGGGGGAAAACCAAAAGCACGTCACAATTGCTGCGATTATTCCATTCGCTAACGCCAGAGGCAAGGCGAAAAGAACGCTCCAGAATCCTCCGATAAAAATTTGCTCCCAAAACCCCATCGCAATGATGCTTAAAATTATTACTGCACAAGCTCCTATAGCTTTAGTTCCTGTCGAAATTCCGACCTCGATCGCATTCCAGAACAATTCGTCGGTACTCACAATTTTCCCCTGTCTCACTGGCCGGGAATATTTATCTATTTGCTGCGGTTTTTCCAGAACTTCTTTGGCAATCTGAACTGAGGCGGGACGGCGTTCTAAACTGGGATGCGTCATCCACTTCAGCCAATTGCTAAAACCGGGACTTAATTCCGTGAATTGCTCGAATTCAATCCGCAAATCTTGCTGTGGCAAATCGGCTGGATGCTGCTTGGTAATTAAGGCGATTAATGTTGCTCCCAAGCCGTACAAATCGGAAGCTGGAACTGCTCTCCCGCCAAATTGTTCGGGCGGCATATAACCATAAGTTCCGACAACGGTGACGGTTTTTCCCTGTTGCGTGGCTAGGGTTTGAACAGCACCAAAATCGACTAGGTAGACTTCACCGACGCTATTGCCCGATCGATTTTTGAGCAAAATATTGCTGGGTTTAATGTCGCGGTGAATCACCGGCGGCTGTCGCTGGTGCAGGTATCCGAGGATGTCTAGTAATGCTGTGGCTAATTGTTTGACCTCATTTTCGCTGAAGGTGCGGCCGTCTGAGAGATACTCTTGGAGGGATTTGGCTTCGATATAAGTCTGAACTAGGGCGAATCCTTTGCGGCTGGGTGTGTCGATTTCAAAGGAGTCGAGATATCGGGGAATTGCCGGATGGGATAGGGATTTTAAAGTTTCGACTTCTCGCTGGAACAGTTTCAAGTCTTCCCAGTTGAAATCGCTGCTGAATGACAGGAGTTTGACTACTACTTGCTGTTGGGTTTTTAAGTCGCGGGCTAGTAATGTTTGCCGTCCGGCTTGCTTGCCTAGTCGCCGTGAGCACTTATACCGATTTTCTAATATTTCTCCTAACAAATCCCCGATGTTTTGTCCGCTCATGTTCACCTGCCACTGAAGCGATTGAACCCAGCTTAGCTGGCCAAGCTGCAATTGTCTGCACTTGTTTAAGCGATTTAGATCGAACCTGGTGGTATCGCAATTAATATTACCCACACTCAGGAAACGGCACGTCCAGTTTCCCTAGGATCGATCGGGCTAGGGAAACGGCAATGCCGTTTCCTCCTAGCGAGTTCAGAGTGATTGTTTTGGAGTACGAACGCCGCACGATGCCTTGTCCGACATTGCTACGGCAAAAAACTTTTTTTTGCCAAAGAACCAGCGCCTTTAAACACCATAAAAATGCCCCTGATTCAAGCTTAAATTTAACGTTGAATTTGCTTGTAAATTGACTGCACTACATCTAGCATGGTCATGAGTTGGTGCCATTCGGGAGCGTCTGGTTGGTAGCTTTTTGCCCGCTGAGTTTTTAAACTCTGGTGCAATAAATTCAGCAGCGTCTCTGGAGACTGAAACGAGTTATCATCTTCATCTTTTGGGCTGGAGGCTGCATTTTCTATGGTTTCTTTGATGCTTTGTGCCTTATCTGCGAGACTCAAAGCTCTGCCCGCCATGTTTTCTGGCATTTTGGGCCGTTCCGACAAAGACTGGCGGGTCAGTTCTTCGAGCAGTTGGCGGACTTGAGCCACCCATTCGAGATCGTTTACCGAAAACCAATCAGATTTAAACCCTTGTCCCTGTGGTCTTTGCTGAATGCTTTGTAATTTTTGGAGCAGGGGAAGAGACTTTTGAGTGATGTTTTCGGGGATTCTGGGGATATCTGACAGCGAGCTGCGGGCAATCTCTAGCAATAGTTGGTAAACCTGATCTACCGACTCAATATCTCCCGATTGCGAATTCCAATTATCCATAACTGATGCTAGTAGTTTTCTATATCTAAGACTAGAACGTTAGCTTTCTGCTGAAAGCAAGCTGCTTTTAGGAGGCGCCAAAGTTATTAAGACTTACGGGCGCGGGGTAAAAAACCCGGTTTTTGAGTGGATGTTAGGTCGCCTTTGCCCCAGATTTTTCTTAAAAACTGGGTAATGCTGGCGCAAGTCCTAATTTTTTTTGGAAGCTCTTCTGAAGGTAGAAGTGCTGTGTTTGTTGTCGCCAAACACCGCACAATGCGGGTATCTGGCGGTGGCGAGGCAAGCGATCCCAAGTCCGGTTATCTAACAATCATACCTGCTGGAGCTGATTTAAAATTGCCCCAACAGGATATTAAGGTTAATTGATTGGAGGGGAGGTGCACTCCCGATCGCGATCGCCCCCTCCGCACCGGGTACCGCTGCTATTTTTCTTTGAGATTCCATACGCCGTCCCAGTTTAGTACGTCGGGAGGGCTGAGCTTATATAACCCGCAGCGATCGACGTGCAGTTTAGCTGCCTTGTTTTTGGGTTCAATGTCCAGAACAAGGTTAAATTCGCGTTCTGCGTCTCTAAAAGCTTGCTTGGCTTTTGGTTCTAAGACTTTCTTAAACTCGCTGAGGAGTTTTTTCACGCGATCGAGTCCCAGATTTTCAAATTCCTCCTCTAACATTTCTATCACTGTCTCGGAGGCTTTAATTTTAATTTTAGCCTGCAATAGCTGCCTGATCTGTGCGGGTTTCAGCCTTTTAATTTTAGGATTTGATGGTTCTAAGATGTCTGCTTCCAACAGTTTTTTAACCTCGCCCTCTTGCAACGATTGAATATCGTCTGCTGATAGCTGCTTGATTTTGGCTTGCAGCAACATTTTGGCTTCATCTTCCGAGAGGTTTTTGAGACCTTCCAATTTCAACAGTTGGATTTCTGGCTGCAACAGCACGATTAGTTTATCTGCTTCAGACAGATTTTTGGGATCGTACTCTGACAGCTTTTTGAGTTGATATAACAACTTCTTTAGTTCGTATTCCAACTGTTCCTCGACACTGTAGGAAAGTTTTTTGATTTCTGTCTCCGGCATTTGGGCGACATCATCTAAGATATTTTTCACCTCACTGTCAGATAGTCTGTGAGTGACTGGCGTCTTGTAATGTTCGCGACCCTTATTATAATGTTCTACAACTTGTTGCTGTTTTTCGGTTAGTGACTTGCCAATGGGCGAGTATCCTTCTTTGATGCCGACGAGTTCGTAAATGATAACTGGTTCGCTTTTGCCTTTGACGGTAATGAAGTCGAGTTCCCGCACGTAGACTCTCTCGTGATAATGCTTGTAGGTATTGTCACTAATAATTAAGTCAGTTCCGTACTGCTTGCTGGCGCCTTCTAAGCGAGAGGCGAGGTTGACGCCATCTCCTATAGAAGTCAATTCCATGCGTTTACTTGAGCCAATGTTGCCACTGACAACTTGATCGGAATGTATGCCCATACCAATACTGATGGGCAACTCACCATTAGCTATACGATCGAGATTGAATTTATCGAGTTCTGCTCGCATTTTCACTGCCGTTTGCATCGCGCACCAAGCATGATCTTCTAGGGGCGCCGGAGAGCCGAAAACTGCCATCAGAGCGTCGCCGATGTATTTGTCGAGAGTGCCTCCGTACTCGAATACGACATCTACCATCACTTCAAAATACTTGTTGAGCATCACCACCACTTCTTCAGCTTGCAATTTTTCCGTAAGTGTGGTATAGCTGCGAATATCTGAGAACAGCACCGAAACTTCCTTGCGCTTGCCGCCCAATCCTGTATCCCCTGAAGCTAACAGTGCTTCGGCTACTTCTGGGGTCATGTAACGGTACATCAAGTTTTTGACTTGCTTGGCGCTGCTAATATCTTCCATGACGACTAACGCGCCGTTGACTTTGTTGGGATCGGTAGCATCGGTCATTGAGTTGATCGAGAGATTGATACTCTGCGATTTTCCTTCACAGGAGAGCAAAACTTGATCGGGGTAATACTGCTGGCGATCGTTATCGTCTTCTGGAGACAAAGACGCATCGAACCACTTGGCAAAATCGCCTTTTTCTAACTTAATTAACTCGCGCAAAGATTGGCCTTCTGCTAATTCTGCCTCGCTGACACCGAGTAATTTTTGGGCGCTGGGATTTGTCGCAACTATATTGCCTTTTTTATCTGTAGAAATCACGCCGTTAGTCAGGGCGTGCAGCATATCTTTTTGTCTTTGTTCTTGCTGTTTGACTTCTGCAAACAGTTTGGCATTTTGCAGGGCCACTCCTGCTTGGATGTTAAACGACTGCATAAAGTCCAGGTCGTTTTTATTGAAACTCGCTTTCCACTGTTCGGGGGCCTGAGGCCAATCTGCCGGGTTGTAGGGCGGGAATTCTCCTTGTCGTTTTTTGTTGACTAACTGCGTAACTCCAATCAATTTGTTGTCGGAGTTAAACACTGGCATACACAGCATACTGCAAGTGCGGTAGCCTGTTTTTTGGTCGGTATCTCGCGAAGTTTTGGCGCGGGGGTCGTCGTACACGTCAAAGGAAATCAGCAGGTGTTCGCTGGATTGGGCGACGATTCCTGCAAAACCGGCTGTTCTGGGTATGCGAATTTCTGTAAGTGTGCCTTCTTTGTTGGGAAGTTTCGTCCACAGTTCATCTTTATCTTCGTCGATCAGCCAGAGGGTGCTGCGATCGGCATTCATGAGTTCTTTGGCCTGATCCATGACCCTTTTGAGGGTATCTTCTAAGTCGAGACTGCTCTTAGAAAGAGCGTTTACGGCATTCATCAGCGCCGTGGCGGCCCGCTGTCTCTGAGTTGCTGCGTAGAAAGATTTGGAGGATTCTAGAATTAGGCGAATTGAGGGAGCAAATTCATTGAAAACTCGTTCGTCTTCTTCCGTGAATCCAGCCCTGTCGATTTGTCGATCTAAACTAGCGTGATTTTGGTGATCGGGTTTTAGTTTATTAATCAGTTGAACGACTGCTACTAACTCGTTTGTTTCTTCCTTTAGCAGGGGCATTGCCAGCATTGTATAAGTGCGGTAGCCCGTTTTTTCTTCAACTTTTTTGGCGTTAGCCGATCGCGAATCGTTGTAAAAATCGTAAGGGATGTTAACCACTTTTTTCTCGGTGGCTACTTCTCCGGCGATGCCCACGTGGGCGGGAACTCTGATTTCTATGCTTTTGCCATTTTCGTCTTTGGCAACTTTTGCCCAGAGTTCATTTTTGTCGTCGTCTAATAAAAATATCGTAGTGCGATCGGCATTGAGCAATTCCCCTGTTTTGAGGGTAATCGACTGCAACATATCGTTGAGGATAGCGTCAAATCCCTCGCTCTCCAGGATGTTATCGAGCATTCCCAGGGTTTGATTGACAACCTTAAGTTTTTCTTCTACTTCCTTAACTGCTGCTACGGAACTTTCCTTATTTAGGTGAGCAAGAATGTTTGTGACTCCTTGGCGCGGGATAATTGCACTGCTGCTGGTAGGGGCAGGAGCAACCACGGGTTCGGGAGAGGGAGAAGGCGTAGGGGTAGAGTAGGGTTGATTATTTTCACTGCTGATAGGAGTGACATCTATCACGTTGTCCAGAGAAGAGTAATTTGTGGAAGATGCAGGAGGATTCATAGACCTTTACAGAAGCTTAAGTGTAAGGGTTAGTCTAAGCTAGGACAGCGGGCAAGTTCATCTTTTGAGTGAGACAGGTCGCACCTGACTCAAGTATGTGTGAAACTATTTCCCAGTTTACAGAAGTCCGGGCCTAGGGCAAGGGAGGTTCAGTTGGCATTGCTGCTCAACTGCTAGTGATACGGTAAAGCAACGGTGTGATTGCTGGAATCTTTTTAGAGATTGCGAATGGTGTTTTAATGGTTTATTAACTGATTTTGGCATTGTGCGCCCGGTTGAATTAGGTTTGCCCTATTCCAGAGATCGCCGACACGAACAGGAATGCGTGCTGCGGAACTGCTGAAAAACGGATGGCATTGTAGGATTAGCCGCAATTGTGACACCACCCATTGTTGGTGATGTGTGCCCTTCTGTACACAATTGTGGTTTTTAACTAGAATTTCTGTCAATTTTGCTGCTATACCCTTGCATCCCCAGACTTTAGTCTGGGGGCTGCGAGCTTTTTTGTAAGATTGGCGGTTTTGAACCTCCCCAGGGCTAAAGCGACGGGGATTCGGGCCCACCCAAAAGGGCGACAGTGGGACATTCAAATATCCCTCTAGACCCTCAAGCTTGTGGC
>NZ_JAEQCE010000132.1:0-11374 GCF_020738665.1 Microcoleus sp. PH2017_08_TRC_O_A | reverse complement strand
TCAAAAAGGTGAGGTATGACTGACAGGTTATATAACCACTGAAACCAAGAGGGCTCTCTTCCCAACAACGTCCGCGAATCTTTCGCTTGATCCGCTATATCATTCCGTTTATATCATTCCGATGCAAACGGATTTGATATGAAGAACTGATTATATCAATTCCGATTACTTCTCCGAATCGCCGCGATCTGACTTGTCAAAAAACGCCGTTAGCGAGTTCCAGGCAGACTTAGCAGTCTCTTTCAATCGAGCGCCAATCGACTCAATTTCTCCCACAACCACGTGCCAATTCTTTTCAGTTTCCTTGTGAATGTGCTCAACAGCTTGATCGATGCGATCGCGTTCGACTAATTTATTTTGTTCCACCGCTTCCCGCGCTTGTCGAACCGCTTTCAAATAAGCTTCGCGACTGACTTCGCCGGCATCTTGCACCTGGGCTTGAGCTCGCGTTTTAATCGCATCCACCACCAGCCAATTTTTCTCGGATTCCTTTTTGAGTAGGCTGACAGCCTCAGTCATTCTCTCTTTGGCGATCGACTTATTTTGTTCGATCGCGCCTGAAGCCTTTTGGAGGGCTTTCAAATAAGCTTCGCGGGTGAGATCGCCGGCTGCTTGGACTTCGGCGGCGGCGCGTTTTTTAATTGCTTCAAACAAAGCGGCTGTTTCTGCGATCGCTTCGGGCGTAGCATCCGGCATCTCCTTTGTGACGATCGCCGTCGTTTCGGGAGTAGCCTCTACAATTGTTACTTCAGTTACTTCAGTTACTTCATTCAAATTTGGATCAGTCATTGCGATATCTCCTTTGGTAATCCGCAAACACAGACTTTGTTATGTACTGCCAGAATTAATTCTGGCCCTTAAGACTTTGTACCAGAAAGAATTGGTTGAAAGCCCCAAGCCTTTGAGGGAGAAATTAAAATCAGACTATTCATTACTCGATTCCTCGGACTTCTAGGTAGAGGTCGCTTTTAAACTGTCAACTGTCAACTGTCAACTGTCAACTGTTGAACCATAGCACCAGAACTCATGCTGGCTGTTAAAACTTTCGATTTGTAGCGCCACAATTCATTCTAACACTTATCAATAAGAACCAGTCAATTCTTGTTCCAGCTTCATCAAATTTTCAATCCGCGATTCGGTAGTTGGATGAGTCGAAAACAAACTTCTAAACCAATCACCAGCAGACGAATTCACAATCAACAGCGGCGCAAAAGCTGGATTACCATCTAAGGGCATTTGCCGCGCCCCACTTTCCAGCCGCTGCAAAGCCCTCGCCAAAGCCCTTGGATTGCCCGTTAACCGGGCAGCCCCCGCATCCGCCGAAAACTCCCGCGTGCGCGAAATGGCTAGCTGAATCACCGAAGCAGCCACCGGTGCGAGGATAATTGTCAGCAGCAACCCTACAGGATTCGGGCTGTTGCGATCGTCCCTACCCCCAAACCACATACTGTAACTCGCCATTTGCGCCAACCACGAAATCGCCCCCGCCACCGTAGCCGCCACCGCTTGCGTCAGCGTATCGCGGTTGTCAATGTGAGTAAGTTCGTGGGCAATAACTCCTTCGAGTTCGTCCTCTGAAAGCATACTCATAATCCCTTCTGTCACCGCAACCGCCGCGTGTTCGGGATAGCGCCCGGTAGCAAAAGCGTTAGCAGACGCAGTGGGAATAATTTGACACTCCCCGGCAGTCAGGGCGCGGGGATTCTTGGTTCACAGACATACCTTAAAATTGTCCATCATGAAGGCAATACTTAAACCAAAAACCCGTTCGATAGAACCTGTGTTTTGAGCCTAAGAAAGAACAATCCCAGAGGGCTTATCTCCCCAAGCGATAGAGAGTTTCCTCTCTTGTTCCCGTGTGTCCCACGGTACGTTTAATATTCAAGATTTTAGTTTTCTGGTCTGGGTTACGTTAGTTACCCTAGCTATGTTTTTCGTGGTGTTCGCCACCCACTAACCATTATTATTTCCCGACCTGTCGTTTGAGCTTAGTGTCTCATGTGTATCGGCGGTTATTCTACCTGTAGTATTACTCTATTATACCATCTTGAACAAGAAATTTAGATAATTAAATCCGTCCTTTTAGGACGGGGCTTTAGACCCAATTTTCTGGTAAACTCCCGGCATCGGTAAATTAGCGCGCTGGGCCAGCCTTTCCACCATTGTATAAAGTCCCGGCGCTTGGCTAGCAGTTACCGGCACAGCCCCGTAAGCCGCCAAAGCGATTTTATCCGAGTAAAACCACGAACCTAAGTTCATGGCTGCGGCCAAACCAATGCCGATAATTGCACCGCCCGAACCGCCGATTACCCAATAGCTAACGGTAATTAACAGCGCACTTAACAAGCCTAACAAAGCAGCAGTTTTAATTTGATTCATTTCGGGACTCTCCCTGAAAGCACTCATTCAGTTGACAGTTGACAGTTGACAGTTGACAGATTAGAGCGACCTCTACCTAGAAGCAAGAGGATTGGAGTAATGAATAGTCTGATTTTAATTTCTCCCGATCGGGGTTCCGGCTTTAAACCAATTCTTTCTGGTAAATTAAGCAATAATCTCGATCGACCTTCAATAGTTGTTTGCATGGAATTTCGCCGCCGCCTACCAACAACCGGGTTGCGATCGCAGTATTTGGTGACATCACAGATAATTTTTGATTATTCGGGTTTTTTTGACTCTGTTCTCTTACATTCTATCTACCCAAGTTGAGCTCGCGTGTAGGATACCGCCAACTTGCAGGTACGGTTTAGCGTACTTTAGTTTTTAGTTGAGTGCATCTGGGTTTTGCAAATATGTGTGTAGGGGCGATCGCATGACCGCAGTAAATATGAGATTATAACTAATAACTTATATGCGGTCATGCGATCGCCCTCTTCAAAAACCTGATGCACCCCTTTAATTTCTGATAAATCGCTCCACCTCAAAATACAGACTACCAAGAAACCCGGTTGCTAAACACTGTAGAAATTTGAGATTTGGGCCTTTCAAGTTTCCAGCGGCAACTGTCCGGCATCGCCAGCATATAACAAGTGGTGAGATTTTTGAGCGTCCAGCCAAGATTTAGGAAATTGGTATTGAGATAGGAGGATATCTGCGATCGCGACTTGCATCTGATGCGCGCAGATATCGGGTGGCACTTTACCTGTGCCCGTACCCATGCCGGGAATCGCGATCGTTTCAATGATATGTTTGACCGGCGTTCCGTCTGGAACCGTGCCAAATTTTACGAGAGTTAAAATAGCCCTGGTTGCTAGATAAACATTGACTGTCTCTGTTAAAATTGTCGGAACCCGCATGGTTGGGGCAGCAATTAAATAGGGAATTTCGTCATGATCGGTATCGACAACTTCGGCTAATCCTACTAATAGTTCGCCGTGATGGCGAGTCTGAATTAGTTTTTGCAGGCGTTCTGGAACGTGACTTCCAAAATATTCAGCAATCTCTAAATTTAAGCCGCCGTCCATGAAGCCAAAACTATTCGCCGGACTCACAATCGCATCGCATTTCACATCAAAGATTGAACCGCGATGTATCTTGACATTCTCGATATTGCCACAAGTGCTTTCCCACGCTCTAACTAAGTTATCGTCTACGGCAGCCAGCACAATTTGCATACATACTCTCTATAATTTTTTAAATGGCGATCGCCCTTTTAATCATACAATAGTTTAGATGAGTCCGCTGAATCTAAAATCTAAAATCCTTTGATGCTGCAAGACCCGAATCTCCGCCACCCGATCGCAATTAGTTTCGGTGCCATTGTCGGCGCATTGAGCCGGTATTATATCACCTTGTGGTTTGCCAACCGTTTCGGAACGGCTTTTCCCTACGGAACTTTTTTTATCAACATCACCGGTTGCTTGGCTATGGGATTTTTTATCACCCTGATTTTTGAACGGGTGCCGACGGTTCCGTCCGAGGTGCGGTTAATGATAGCAACGGGATTTTTGGGGGCTTATACTACTTTTTCGACTTACGGTTTAGAGACAAATGTCTTGTTGCGCGATCGCTTTTACAGCTTTGCCACTTTTTACTGGGCTGGCAGTGCCATACTAGGAGTAATTGCCGTTCAGTTAGGCAGCATTTTAGCACGAATTGGCAAATAGATAAAATACTAATCGAGCATCTGTAGGGAAACTGCAATGCCGTGTCCGGCTTGCGGCTCGTCTAATGAAAAATAATTTATATGAAATCAGCACTTGTAGCAATTAATTTTAAAATTAATCTAAAAATTAATTTTTTTCAGCTCGACCAGGTTTTGGCGATCGCTCCTCAATTCCGCTTTAATTGATATCTTGCAGATTTTACCAGAAAGCATTGGTTTAAAGCCCCAAGCCCGATCGCGATAAATTAAAAGAAGAGGATTCATTACTCCAATCCTCTTCCTTCCTTTGTCAAGTGCTGTCAACTGTCAACTGTCAACTGTCAACTGTCAACTGAATGAAGCATTCCCGTCAGCAGGTATTGCTAAAAATGAGTTTATGAGGTATACGTATGGAAACCCAAGAATCAATGTTAAGACCAACGGAGGCAAACTCGTGTCTGCGGACAAATATCAGTTTTCAGTTTGTAAAAGTTTGTGACCAATGACCAATGACCAATGACCAATGGCTAATGGCTAATGGCTAATGGCTAATGACCAATGACCAATGACCAATGACCAATGACCAATGACTAATAACTAATGACTAATAACTAAAGTTAAATAACAAGCGAGGGAGTTTAGTTGTGGTAGTTAAAATAGCAACAGAGTGCCTCATTACCTTAAAAGGTGTCAGCAAGGCTTACCAGCAGCCCAACGGTCAACAAATATCTATTTTAGAGCCAATAAATTTAGAACTGCGATCGGGCGAAATAGTAGCTTTACTAGGCTCTTCCGGATCTGGCAAATCTACATTAATGCGGATGATTGCTGGACTAATCCCCCCCAGCGATGGTGAAGTTCTCTATCACAATCGTCCCTTAGTCGGCTTAAATCCTGGGATAGCGATTGTCTTTCAAAACTTTGCCCTTTATCCCTGGCTGACGGTACTAGAAAATGTAGAATTAGGATTAAAAGCTAAAGGAGACTTGCCAGAACCGCGCCGCCAAAAAGCCTTGCGAATGATTGATATTATCGGTTTAGACGGATTTGAAAATGCTTATCCGAAAGAACTGTCCGGCGGAATGCGGCAGCGAGTGGGATTTGCTAGGGCTTTGGCGGTAGAACCGGAATTGCTGTGCATGGATGAACCGTTTTCAGCCTTAGATGTGTTGACCGCAGAAAACTTGCGGTTTGAGTTATTAGATTTGTGGCTAGAAAAAAAGATTCCGACTCAAGCTGTATTAATCGTAACTCACGGGATTGAGGAAGCGGTCATTTTAGCCGATCGCATTGTAGTCCTCGGCCGCAATCCCGGGCGAATTCGCGCCGAACTAACCGTGACTTTGCCGCACTACCGCGATCGCAAAACTCCAGAATTCCAAGCCCTCGTAGACCAAGTGTACAAAATTCTGACGAATCCAGAGTTAAGCTGCGAAACAGTGGCTGCACCAACTCAAAGTACCGCTACTGCTGTATCTCAGACTCAACCCGCCCCCAGCACTAAATACCAATCTCTGCCGCAAGTACGCACAGGTGCGATCGCAGGTTTGTTAGAACTCCTGGAAGATCGCAAGGAAAAAGACCTCTACCGCCTCGGTCAAGAATTAATGTTAGAGGTAGACGACATTTTGCCGATCGTCGAAGCCGCCAAATTAATGGAATTCCTAGTAATTCAAGAAGGCGACCTCCTGTTAACACCAGTTGGAATTCAATTCATTGCCGGCGGAATTGACCAGCGCAAACAAATTGTTCGTACCCAAATTCTCAGCAACATTCGTGCAGTACAGCAAATTTCTCGAATGCTTCAGTCTAAGCGAAATCACCGCATTTCTGAAGAGTTGATTTTGGACATTCTCGAAGCCCACTTTAGCCCCCAAGAAGCAATGCGACAATTAAAAACTGCGATTGACTGGGGTCGTTATGCAGAGTTGTACAGCTACGACGAACCAGGGGGTGAAATATTTCTAGAATCCGAAGAACCTAAAAATGAGTAGTCAGTAGTCAGTAGTCATTGGTTACTGGTTACTGGTTACTGGTTACTGGTTACTGACTACTGGTTACTGGTTACTGGTTACTGGTTATTAGTCATTAGAATCAACAACTAACAACTAATAATTAATAACTAATAACAATAGTAACTGACCAATTCCCAATGCCCAATCCCCAATTCCCAATTCCCAATTCCCAATCCCCAATCCCCAATTCCCAATTCCCAATTCCCAATTACCAATGCCCAATTACCAATTACCAATTACCAATTACCAATTACCAATTACCAATAACTAATTATTATGACAAGACCCCTAACACCCGCCAATAAAACATTAGAAAGATCGACTTGGACTTGGCAAGACGGCTTGCTAATTCTAGCAATCTTCTCTCTAATTCTAGTAATAGTCCAAACAGCTTCTCAATTCAACAGTGACTACAACCCAAACTTTAAAATTGAGACCACCCTCAATGTATTGCCAGGGTATACAGCCCAGACTCTTTTACGCATGACAGCAGCCTATTTTTTATCCTTGCTATTTACCTTAGTTTATGCTTATTCAGCTTACCGCTTTCCTCTCGCAGCAAAAATTTTAATTCCCTTATTAGATATTTTACAGTCGATTCCAGTTTTATCCTTTTTGCCCGGAGTAGTTTTAGCGCTAGTTACATTATTTCCCGGTCAAAGAATCGGCGTAGAACTCGCATCGATTATCTTAATATTCACTGGAATGACTTGGAATATGACCTTTAGTTTCTATCAGTCCCTATCCGGCATTCCGCAAGAACTCAAGGAAGCTGCTCAAGTTTATCGGCTGAATGCTTGGCAACAATTTTGGACGTTAGAATTGCCCGCTGGTGCGATCGGGCTGGTGTGGAACAGCGTCATGTCAGTGGCTGGTGGCTGGTTCTTTTTGATTGCGATCGAATCTTTTACCTTGGGTGCTAAAAACTTTCATCTGCCCGGACTCGGTTCCTATTTGGGCAAGGCAGCTAATGAAGGCAATTTTGGGGCGATCGGCTGGGGTTTAGCAGTATTAATTGGTGTGATTGTAGCCATAGATTTTTTCATCTGGCAGCCTTTGATTGCTTGGGTGGAAAAGTTTAAATATCAAGCCGTAGAAGCGACCAATGTACCGCAGTCCAAGGTGTTGGATTTTTTAAGGCGATCGGCGACGCTGCGGGTGTTGAAGTCGCGCATATCGCCCGTAGGTGACAGTTTCGATCGCTATGCGGCAAGAGGTTTTGCACCTGCTCATTTACCAACCAGTCCTCGCGCACAAAGCCGCCTCGGCAATTGGATCAATTGGCTGTTTGTCAGCGGGTTTGCTGCGATCGTCCTTTGGGGAACCTGGGAAGCCTTACTGCTGCTGAGGTTCCTGAGTGTATCTGATTGGCAAAAAGTCGTGGGAGGTGCATTTTTTACGGCTTTGCGAGTCATTTGCGCGCTATTTTTATCGCTGTTGTGGACTGTACCTGTCGGAGTGGCGATCGGTCGAAATCCGCGTTTAGCTCAGATTTTGCAGCCTTTAGTGCAAATAGCCGCTTCTGTACCAGCAACGGCTTTATTTCCCGTATTGCTACTAGCTCTAATTCACGCTGGAGGCGGGTTGCAAATTGGTTCTGTAGCGCTGATGATGTTGGGTACAATGTGGTATTTGCTGTTTAATGTGATTGCGGGCGCTCAAGCCATACCTTCGGAGTTATTTGAAGCCGCGCAAGTTTACAAACTTTCCCTAATTCAACGCTGGAAAACTTTAATTTTGCCGGGAATATTCCCTTATTTAATCACAGGAATTATTACGGCGGTTGGCGGAGCTTGGAATGCGAGTATTGTCAGCGAATACGTGCAGTTTAAAGGTGAAATAATTAGAACGAGCGGTTTGGGCGAGACCATTTCTGAAGCAACGGCATCGGGTAATTTTCCTTTACTGTTAGCGGCTACTTCTGTGATGTCGCTGTTGGTTGTATTGACTAACCGTTTGGTGTGGCGCCCACTTTACCGTTTGGCACAAGAAAAATACCAGTTATTGGTTTAAGTCGGTTGACAGTTGATAGTTGACAGTTGGCAGTTGACAGTTGACAGTTGATAGTTGGCAGTTGGCAGTTGATAGTTGACAGTTGGCAGTTGACAGCTTGCCGTGAGCGAAGCCGAAGGGTTGACAGTATACCCATTCTCAAAGGCGATGAGGTAATTGGTAATTGGTAATTGGTAATTGGTAATTGGTAATTAATAATCGGTAATCGATCGCACTCTCCCGAACTCACACTCTGTTGCACTAGCTCGAAAACATCATACCAAGAAATTCGGTTTCGACAATACAGCTTGGTTTTGGTGCTGCCGCATCTGCCAAAAAATTCGGTTGCTCGCGCTGCCCGTGTAAATCATAATAACTGCAACCAGTGGTGTCAATAGGCTATAAACTGGATTCAGGAAGGCGTGCAGCACAGGTTGATACCAGTTACCACAAAAATGCAACTGTAGGTCAAGTTCAAATCTGCTGACTCAGTAAGTCATTCGCAATTCTTTAATCCCAAATCCCAAATCTAAAATCTAAAATCTAAAATCTAAAATTGCATGAGGAGGGTCATCAGTGACAGAAAACAATTATCAATCGTCTTCTCTACCCACCTACGCGCGAAAAGAACTGCGGGAATTAGTTCGATCGCAGTTAAAGGCTTTGTTGGAACAAGGAGACTTTCAAGGAGCAAAAGCGATTTTGCAGCCGGTGCAGGAAGCAGACATCGCTGAAGCTATCGAAGGCCTGCCGGAAACCATGCAAGTAATAGCTTTCCGGTTGCTTTCTAAAGACGAAGCGATCGCAGTTTACGAATATCTCGACTCCAGCGTTCAGCAGTCTCTGTGCGAAAAATTCAAACGCCAAGAAGTCATCGATATTGTAGACAAAATGTCCCCGGACGATCGAGCTAAACTATTTGACGAACTGCCGGCCATCTTAGTCCGCCGCCTCTTAGGTGAATTGAGCCCAACGGAACGCGAAGCGACGGCTCAACTCTTGGGTTACGAAGCCAGTAGCGCCGGCCGGATTATGACCCCAGAATACATTTCTCTCAAAGAAAGCTTTACCGTTGCTCAAGCTTTAGACAGAATTCGCTCTTTAGCTAAAACTACCGAAACCATTTATTCTCTTTACGTCACTGATGCGGCGCGACGGTTGAGTGGCATTTTATCCTTGCGGGATTTAGTCACTTCTCCCCTCGACAAAACTGTCGGCGAAATTATGACCCGCGAGGTAGTTTCTGTGCAAACGGGAACGGATCGAGAAGAAGTAGCTAGGTTGATCCAGCGTTACGATTTTTTAGCTGTGCCCGTTGTAGACCGCGAACAGCGTCTGGTGGGGATCATTACAGTTGACGACGCGATCGACATTTTAGAACAAGAAGCTGCCAAAGATATTTATACCTTGGGTGGCGTCCAGTCCGGCGGCGACAATTATTTTCAGACCGATTTAATCACCGTCGCCCGCAAAAGGGTCGTATGGCTGTTTGTTTTGCTGTTAACCAACACTGTCACCGGAGCAATTATTAGAGCTCAAGAAGATATTTTGCACCAAGTAGTCGCCCTAGCAGCCTTTATTCCGCTGCTGACTGGCACTGGAGGCAATGTCGGAGCCCAGTCCTCAACTGTGGTAATTCGCGGTTTGAATACTGATGAAATTACAGCAATGGGCCCCTTTCAAGTAATTGTGCGTGAGGGGATGGCGGGAGCGCTCCTAGGCGCTATATTGGGGACGGTAGCGACGGGGTGGGCTTACACTCTGCAAGGGAATTTAGCCGTGGCAATCGCGGTGGGGGTGAGTTTGCTGGCGATCGCAATTTTAGCTTCTATTGCCGGTTCAGCTCTGCCATTTCTCTTTCGTTCTTTGGGTTTAGATCCCGCTTTAATGTCTGCTCCTTTTATTACCACCGCAGTTGATGTCCTCGGAGTCTTAATTTATTTCACTTTAGCTCGACTAATTTTGCAATTATAATATATTTATGTAGATTGGCATAATAAAAAACCCATAGTAATTTTAAATTCCGTGATGTACAGCCTCCCAATGCCCAATGCCCAATGCCCAATGCCCAATTCCCAATGCCCAATTCCCAATGCCCAATTCCCAATTCCCAATTCCCAATTCCCAATTCCCAATTCCCAATTCCCAATTCCCAATTCCCAATTAATCTATGTCATCACCTAATTCATCAACCAAAATTCAAAATCCCAAATCGAGCAATTTGTTAGAAACTGCTGAATTAATCTTTCTTGCTGCCTCGGCTGTAGGATTGGCTGCTAGTTTGGTTTTGCAGCAGAGCATTTATGTCGAAGTTCCTGTAGTAATTTCGCTCTTTTTGAATTTTGTGAACCGCCAGAAGTTTCGCGGGCAAGTTAAAACAAGTACCGCGGCAGTGTTCGATCGCGTAAACCAACAAGCCACTACGAGCGATCGGGCGATCGAGCAATTACAACTTGCTGTAAGTTCTTTAGATACAGCTCTTGCCCAAACATCTCGCGAAAATCTCAATGTTGGCCAGGCAGAAAATTCCCACTCTATAATTTCAGCAATTGAGAACCTGCGCCAGCGGATCATAATTTTAGAAAAAACTATTAAAATGATTCAAAGCGAGATCGAAATCACCAGCCGCCAATTCAAACAACGGCCTGAGTTGCAACAAGTCGAAACTTTGACAACAATCATTCTGGACTTGCAGGAGTTTATCAACGAACTGCCGCAATGGGGAAATTTGCAGCAGCGACAGCTAACAGAACTTCAGCAACAAGTAGATAATGCTTTGGCTCAGCTTGCTCAAGAAATTGCTGTGATTCCCAGCCGCGTGGAGGAGGCTGTAGCTAGTCGCGACGGGGAAATTAACCAACCGTTAGGTTCTGGTGTGAATGCTGAGTCCAAAAATGCCGATCGATCTAAAACCCAGAATGAGAAAATTCGCCAGAAATATCCCAGGGCTTACGTAAAGTGGAGTCGCGAGGAAGATGAGAATTTACAGAAAGAATATGCAAACTGCCAAGAAGTTAGTGAATTAGCTCAGAAATTTCAGCGACAACCTGTTGCCATTCGTTCGCGCTTGCAAAAATTAGGATTGATCCAATAATATCGAGGTAATTGGGAATTGGGAATTGGGAATTGGGAATTGGGAATTGGGAATTGGGAATTGGGAATTGGGAATTGGGAATTGGGAATTGGGCATTGGGAATTGGGAATTGGGAATTGGGAATTGGGAATTGGGAATTGGGAATTGGGAATTGGGAATTGGGAATTGGGAATTGGGAATTGGGAATTG
>NZ_JAEQCE010000131.1:0-13164 GCF_020738665.1 Microcoleus sp. PH2017_08_TRC_O_A | reverse complement strand
CGTCTATCAGTGTTTGTTTCAAAAGTATCTGCGGTTAGCCGATTCATCCCAGATTTATGTAGCGCGATCGCCAATGGTTGGCATCAAAAGGTTTATCATGATTTTTGGGTTAGCACGGGAACTCTCCCAAAAATTCTATTGACTCTCTGACCACTTTCGTATATATGACCACACCTATTTCCATTATACAAATATAGCATACAAAAAGCAGAGTGTCAATCAAAAAAACATGAAAATCATCGAATCTTCTAGGCGAGTTCTTGTTTGCCAAAACCGCACTTGTCGCAAGCAAAATGCAGCCAAGGTACTGACAACTTTTCAGCAATTGTCCGGTGCAGAAGTGGAAGTTGTCGCTAGTAGTTGTTTGGGACAGTGCGGTAACGGGCCGATGGTGTTGGTGCTACCAGAAGAGGTTTGGTATAGCGGTGTTTCTGCTGAAGAAGTTGCGGCAATTACCGATCGACATTTGCGGGGTGGAAAGCCGATAGAGGCGATGCTTTATCGTAAGTTTCACCGCCATTCTGTAGGGGCGGTACCCCCGAACCCGCCCGCCGATGTTTAAGCTTTTTTGCTGTGTACTTGAATGCGTTTGTCGGTTTTTTGCTTCTTCACCCAAGAGACAAATTTCTGGAGTTGAGGGTCATTTTTGAGCTTTTCTAGGGTGTTGAGCTCTTGGGCGAGGTGTTTGTTGTCGAAAAGAGAGTGAATCTGGCGGTGACAGGCCGAGCAAATGTCGATCGTCTGGCTGGGATCTTCGTTTTTCCGCTTGGTGTTTTGTTTGGGGATGAGGTGGTGGGCGGTTAATGCTGCCATTGGTCGATCGCACAATTCGCACTGCATAATTTCCTCAATGCTGGTGGATGGGAGAATTGCTTCTTTTAATTTAGCGTAATTTAGGGCGATCGGCTTTGAGATCGTGGCCGGGTTTGTAGTGAGGACTTTAGTCCTTCTTTTGATGAGGACTGAAGTCCTCACTACAAACTGTCGATCGCACTTCGCAAACAATAAAAAACCCCCAACCGGGGGTCTTAATTTCAGGTGGGACAGACCTCTTGCCTGCCCGCTAAGTACAAAAGCCTACGCTCAAATTATGTACAGCAGCACAAACAAAACAATCCAGATCACATCGACAAAGTGCCAGTAAATCTCAGTCGCTTCAATGCCGAAGTGGTGTTCGCTGGAATAGTGATCTTGTACGCGCGATCGCCAAACGACCCCAGCCATCAGCACCACTCCAAACGTCACGTGCAAACCGTGAAAAGCAGTCAAAACGTAAAAGCAACTGGCATACAAATTAGTCGTCAACCCAAACTCTAAATGAGTATATTCGTAAACTTGACCGCACAAGAAAACGACGCCCATAGCGATAGTCACGAGCAACCAATTTCGCATACCCGTCGCATCATTCTTTTTGATCGCAGCATCCGCATTGTGAATCACAAAACTACTAGCAATCAGAATCACCGTGTTAATTCCCGGCAGCAATAACTCGCGATCGGGTGTACCTTCAGGCGGCCACATCGGGGCCATCGCCCGATAAATCAAATACGCGGCAAACATACCCATAAATATCATGCCTTCAGATCCCAAGAACACAAGTACGCCTAGCATTCTGTGGTCGGGATGCTCTTCGCCGTGCGCTTCTATTTCGGCGCTGTGGTGGTAATTTAGAGCCGTTTTTTCTGGATCGATCGCTGGAATTTGTTGCATAATAAATTGCTAGTTGGTAATGGATGTTGAAGGAAGAAGGAAGAAGGAAGAAGGAGAAGAAGGAAGAAGGAAGAAGGAAGAAGGAAGAAGGAAGAAGGAAGAAGGAAGAAGGAAGAAGGAAGAAGGAAGAAGGAAGAAGGAAGAAGGAAGAAGAAGGAAGAAGGAAGAGAACATTCGTGCCAACAATTGTCTGAAAATCTTTGTATCTCTCGTTTATAGCGGAGGCTCGATCCCCCTAAATCCCCCTTAAGAAGGGGGACTTTGAGTGTGTCCGGTTCCTGCATTCTCAAGGGGGGCTTTGAGTATGTCCAATTCCTGCATTCTCAAGGGGGGTTTTGAGTATGTCCAATTCCTGCCTTCTCAAGGGGAGCTTTGATTGCTTCTTGTCCCCCCCGACCTAAGGGGGGCTAGGGGGGATCGAGAGCTTAATCGTCAGACAGCAGAGCGGTACTAGGTTTGACGTGTTTGTTGACTGATGACTGATGACGTTCGCGAGCGGGGACGCTCGCGCTAATCACTAATGACTAATTGCTATCTTGACTTTCATCACCAGGAGAATCAACGTTTATCTCTGATTCAGGCTCGACCAAAGTAGCAGTCCCGCCAAAGAAAGTGGAAACTTGAGCCTCCGCAATCGGAATACCCCGTTTCTGGGCGTTGCGTGTCGCATTTTCCCTCAACTTCAGCCTGAGACGTTCGCCAGTGTTCTGAATTTTTTCCATGCCGTAATCGTAAGGCCCGGTTGCCAATACCGGTATTCCTTCAAAATTTTCGATCGGCGGTGGCGAAGTCGTCATCCATTCCAAACTTAAAGCTTGCCAAGGATTGTCACCTGCTTTCGGGCCGTACCTCCAACTCCAAATCACGTTAACAATAAACGGGATTGTCGAGACTGCCAGCATATAAGCGCCCACAGTACAAATGACATTAATTGTCGTAAATTTCGGGTCGTACATTGCCACCCGCCTGGGCATTCCCTGCATCCCCAAAGCGTGCATCGGCAAGAAAGTTACAGTAAAGCCCACATAGGTTAAAACAAAGTGAACTCTACCCCAAAATTCGTTAAGCATCCGCCCCGTCATTTTGGGGAACCAGTGGTAAAAAGCCGCGTAAATTCCAAACACTGAGCCGCCAAACAGCACGTAGTGTAAGTGAGCGACGATAAAATAAGTATCGTGAACGTGAATGTCGAAAGGTACGGAAGCTACCATGATCCCGGTGATGCCACCGAGGAGGAATGTTGAGATAAAACCCATCCCAAATAACATCGCACTCACTAGGCGGAGTTTGCCGCCCCAAATAGTTGCCAACCAGCTAAATATTTTGATCCCAGTGGGTACGGCGATGATCATGGTGGTGATCATGAAAAACATCCGCAGCCAGCCGGGAGTACCGCTGGTAAACATATGGTGCGCCCACACGATTAAGCCCAAAAAGCTGATGGCGAGACTGGAATAGGCGATCGCCAAATAACCAAAAATTGGCTTGCGCGAGTGCACTGGCAACACTTCTGAAATCACCCCAAAAAAGGGCATGATCATAATGTAAACAGCCGGGTGCGAATAAAACCAGAATAAATGCTGGTAGACGACCGGATCGCCGTTACCAGTCGGGTTAAAAAATGCCGTTCCCGCTAACAAGTCAAAGGATAGCAAAATCAAGGCTGCTGCTAGCACTGGAGTAGCAACTAAAGTCAGCGCTGAAGTCGCAATCATTGCCCAGCAAAACAAAGGCATTTCATTGAGACTCATGCTCGGAACCCGCATCGTGAATATGGTAACGGCAAAATTTACCGCCCCCAAAATCGAAGAAGTTCCCAGGAACAAAACGCTGAGAATCCAAATTTCTTCCCCCATTTGAGCAGTAACTAAGCTCAAAGGCGGATAGGAAGTCCAACCAGCCTGGGGAGCTCCCACCAAAAAACTGCTCAACAGCAATACGCCGGCTACGGGAATCATCCAAAAAGCCAGGGCATTGAGCCGGGGAAATGCCATATCTTTTGCCCCAATCATCAGGGGAATCAAAAAGTTAGCAAATCCGGCGCCTGCGGGGACAATCCATAGGAAAATCATCACCGTGGCGTGAACAGTAAATAAACTGTTATAGAGTTCCGGGGCGACAAAATCGGAGTCGGGTGTGGCGAGTTCGGTTCGCACTAAGGTAGCCATCACGCCGCCGATTAGATAGAATCCAAAAGTTGTAACTAGGTATTGAATACCGATGACTTTGTGGTCGGTATTAAATGTGAAATAATCTCGCCAATGTCTATCGGCGGGTGCTGTTCCGCGAGCATCTATGTTGGCAGTTTCTTGGAACTGTGCTTGTGTCATAGTTATTAGTCATTAGTTATTAGTCATTAGTTATTTGCTCTGGATTAAATATCCATTGCCAGGAACTAATGACTATTTTTTGTGATGAGTTGGATGAAGTTGTTCTAGACTTTCGGGATTAATTTTTATTTCCCTGACGTAGGGAGCTAAGAATTCCCCGTCTGACATTTTTTCGGGATTGATGGCAACTGCTTGCTCTAAGTTTTGAGCGCTAGCAACTTGCTGTTCTTTCACCCAAAGGTCGAAGTCTTCGGGTGTGTGAACGAATGCTACAGCTTTCATTGCTCCGTGATATGCGCCGCACAATTCAGCACAAACAATTCGGTATTCGCCGACTTTGTTTGGTATAAATCTTAGTTCGCTTCCTCGCCCAGGAATTGCATCTTGTTTGAGCCGAAATTCGGGCATCCAAAATGCGTGCAGCACGTCTTGAGCTGCAAGATTTAGCTGTACGTCGCCGTTGAGTGGCATATGCAGTTCACCGGAACTAACGCCACTTTCTGGATAGCTAAAAATCCAGGCGTACTGCAAACCCATGACATTTACTACTAAGTCTGCTGGTTTTTCTTCGTTTTCTGGGGCAGCACCTACGCCTAGGGCAATTTGTTTTTCTGGCTGAATTTGAGGTGCTTTTTGTGGTGTATCTGACAGCGTGCCTGCGATCGCACTTCCGCGCATTTTAGAGTGCGATTGCATTGTACCGTGATCGTGATTACCCATCGGATCGAGGCCACCCATTGAGTTGTAAATCTCAAAACTGTAGACTCCGATACCTAAAATAATCACCGCTGGTAGGGCTGTCCATAGAATTTCTAAGGGAAAGTTATCATGCCAAGCTGGCCCGTCTGTATTGTCTCCTTCACGACGGCGATATTTAATTACAGCAACGACTATCACTCCGTGGACTAGGATAAATAATCCTATGGAAAGTGTCATCATTGTGTTGAATAGTCCGTCTATCTGCGATGCTTGAGCCGAGGCGGCGATCGGCATTAATCCATGATTCTGGCCGTACCAGAGACTGATCAGAGTCACTCCGATGCCGACGAGCATGGTGAGGATGGAACTTGGAATGTTCAAGCTAGTACCTTTTAGTAGCGACACTTCTTCGCTGGAATAATTAGGGAAGCGCCTCTGGGTTGTCAATTTTTAATTGTAGATTGACATTTTGAACACAATGCCTATCTTAAGGCTTACTTAATGCTTAGTATTTTTGGGCGATCGCTCCTTCGCATGAATACGGCTTATGTCCCTTGACAAAAATCAGAAAAAATGGTAACAAATTTGTTTTCTTTGCTACTAAATTTGAGATTGTTTTTCAAACACCATTAAATGCTGCTGGGGTAACATATCTTTTGTCTCTTTCCATACTAAACCGACGGCGGCCATTTCTTTTTTAACCTGCTGCTGCGTCATTTTGTGCAAACCTTTAATGGGAAGCAGCGGATTTTCGCCCCGATACT
The DNA here is from genome assembly GCF_020738665.1 of Microcoleus sp. PH2017_08_TRC_O_A. Classification (NCBI taxonomy): domain Bacteria; kingdom Bacillati; phylum Cyanobacteriota; class Cyanophyceae; order Oscillatoriales; family Microcoleaceae; genus Microcoleus; species Microcoleus sp. PH2017_08_TRC_O_A. Next base: position 7,661 of record NZ_JAEQCE010000131.1, on the reverse strand, counting down.
CGATCGATACCGTGCGGCCTCCTGGTTTCAGTGCTTTGACAATTCCTTGCATCATTTCTCTGGGATAGGCAAACTCATGATAGGCATCCACCATCACAACTAAATCGACGCTGTTTTCCGGCAAATTGGGATTGTCGATACTTCCCAAAACTGGCTCAACGTTAGCGATATTTTTTTCTTGTTTGTTCAATTCAATAAAGTTGAGCATTTCCGGCTGTACGTCAACGGCGAAAACTTTTCCTTCGGGAACTAGGGGGGCGATACGAAAGCTAAAATATCCGGTTCCGGCTCCAATGTCTGCTACAATGTCGGTTGGTTTTAAATCTAGATTGTTGACTAATCGAGCTGATTTTTCTTCCATGCCACGAGATGGTCTTTCGAGCCAACCAGCCCCTTGATATCCCATGACTTGGGCAATTTCTCGACCCATGTAAAATTTGCCGGTGCCGTCGGGATTGTGGATTGTTCGCTGCTGATAGATTGTATCTTGGTTGGCGATTTTATTGGCTGCTGATGCGCCGAGATTGAGCGGAAATACGCAAACTATTGTCAGGATGATTGCTGTTAATAATTTAATGAATTGTGGGATTTTATTCACGGTATTTATGATTGTGTATTTGAATGGTTGCTCGCGATCTGCCCATTGGTGACGACTTAAGGTTAAACGTAATTAGGTACGTAGTTGCGCTTCAGCGCTCTTTCCTTATATTTATGAAGAGCGCTGAAGCGCAACTACGTACCTTAGGAATATTGAGAATAGTTCAAGATTTAGCTGACGGCGGGTGATAATAATTTGATTGTACCAGCAGTTGCATCAATTTCGACTTCTTTGCCGATCGGCAAAGTGAACTTATCCCGAATGTGTCCCACCATCGAACCGTACCAGGCGGGAATATTCAAGGGGCGAATGCGATCCGTCAAGACTTGAGACAAGGTGAGGGACTCTTGCGGTTTTTCGGCCTCGCACTTGGTGCACTGTCCGAAAACAAAACCGGATATTTTATCAAGAATGCCTGCTAATTGGAGCTGCGTCAACATTCGATCGATACGATAAACCTCTTCGCTAACTTCCTCGACAAACAAAATACTGTTTTCCCAATCCGGCAAATAAGCTGAACCAATTAGTGTTGAGATTACCGATAAATTGCCGCCGATGAGTTTTCCCCTAGCTGTGCCGCGCCGAATGGTTTCTACAGGCATAGTTTTGGAGTTTTGCATGGTCACAGAACCTCCGTCAAACAAAACTTTTTTGACGTAATCTACTGTAAAGGGACTCCAACTGGAGACACCTAAAGGGCCGTGGAAAGTAACTATATTAGTTTTAGCATGAATTGCCAATAATAGCGCAGTAATATCGCTGAATCCCATAATAATTTTGGGATTGTTGCGGATTGTATTGTAATCCAAGAGCGGCAAGATGCGACCGCAGCCCCAGCCGCCCATCCCGGTAAAAATAGCTTGCACTGAGTCGTCGGCAAAGGCTGCGTTGACATCGGCGGCGCGATCGGCATCTTTGCCTGCTAAGTAGCCGTAGCGGTCGTAAAAATGCTCTCCTAGCTTAACTTTTAAGCCTAGGTTATCCAGCACTTTGAAAAATTGCTGCACTTCTTTTTCGTAGTTGAAAGCGGCAGGATTGATTAAGGCTACTGTATCGCCGACTTTGAGGCGGCGCGGCTCGATCGCACTTTTGGCAAAAAGGTTGTTTTGGGCGATGGGTAAAAGCTGAGTACCAATAGCAGTCAGCCCAAAAGTTCTGAGCAGGTAGCGGCGGGCGAAAGTCATAACTGTTAGGTAATTTGTGCTATAATTGTATAGCAAAATTTCTGCCAGCTCAGCTAAAAATTGCCAGTTGCGAATGAAAACAGACAGTAAAATCTCAGCTAAAAAATCCTGGGCCAAATCTTTAGCCCGTCCTGCTGCGGAGTTTCCGCTGACTCAGCTATCGGTTAAAAGTGGTAAAATTCCCGACGGATTGCGCGGCACTCTCTACCGCAACGGGCCGGCACGTTTGGAACGCGGCGGTGTTGCTGCGGGACACTGGTTTGATGGCGACGGTGCAATTTTGGCAGTACATTTTACTGATGTCGGTGCTACGGCTGTCTATCGCTACGTGCAAACAGCGGGATATCTAGCTGAAGAAAAAGCCGATCGATTTCTCTACAGTAATTACGGCATGACAGCACCGGGCCCTGTGTGGTTGCGGTGGACTAAAACAGTTAAAAATGCTGCGAATACTTCTGTTTTAGCTTTGCCCGATCGCCTTTTGGCATTGTGGGAAGGTGGCCCGCCTCATAGCCTTGATTTACAAACCCTAGAAACTATTGGTATAGACAACTTAGGAACTTTATCAGGAGAATTTAGCTATTCGGCTCACTGCAAACGTGACCCGATTAGTGGTAATATTTATAATTTTGGAGTTGCCCCTGGTGCTACTACTAATTTGAATCTTTATAAAAGTAATTCTACAGGTAAAGTCGTCCAAAAAGCAACTATTGCTTTGGATGGAATTCCACTGATTCATGACTTTGTTTTAGCTGGCAAGTATTTGATATTTTTTGTGCCACCAGTGCGACTGAAATTTTTACCTGTGTTAGCTGGAATTAGCAGTTATGGTGACTCCTTTGAATGGAAACCGGAGTTGGGAACAGAAATATTAGTTGTTGATTCAGAAACTCTATATTTAGTTAGTCGCAGCAAAACCGATCCTTGGTTTCAATGGCATTTTGCTAATGGTTTTGTCAAGGAAGATGGTTCCGTGGCGGTTGATTTTGTACGCTTGGACGACTTTAAAAGCAATCAGCGACTTAAAGAAGTAGCGACAGGTGAAACTCGCACCAATGCCGAGGGGATTCTCTGTCGAGTGCATCTCAATCCGCAGACGGGGAAAGTGATAGCAACAGAAGAATTGTTGGATAAACCTTGCGAATTTCCCATCGTACCCGCGGCAGAAGTAGGACAAGACTCGCGGTATATTTATCTGGCAATGTATCGGCCTGATGTTGATATTGTAGCGGAACGTTATGGCGCGATCGCCCGTTTGGACACGCAAACCCGCAATCTCACAATTGCCGACTGCGGCGAAAATCGCTATCCCGCAGAACCCATCTACGTTCCAGATATTTCATCGGAGAAAGGTTGGATTTTGACAGTTATTTACGACGGCAATTCTGATAGCAGCGAAGTGTGGATATATGAGTGCGACGGACTTTCGCGCCCGCCTGTTTGTCAGCTAGAATTGCCTGGTGTCATACCTTTGGGCTTTCACGGTACTTGGAAATCGACCGTCTGAGAAGATTGTAAAGAAGTGTTGCGGAAGATTTATTAAAAATTGTTGCAGCTTTGAGGTGGAGTTGTTAACGTGTGTGTAGATAGGAGATTCTCATATCTAGGAGGTTTCATCAGTTGACAGTTGACAGTTGACAGTTGACAGCTACCTATAGCCGTCGATAGAAGAGGATTGGAGCAATGAATCATTTTGTTTGATTTTCCCCTAAATGGGGAAGCTTCAGACCCAATTTTAAGGTATGGAATTTATGCTCTGTATTGCTCAAAAATCCCGGCGAAGGTCATTCGCGACTACACAAACAAAGTCTGCCTTCGCAGACTAAAGAAAGAGGGAAATTAAGCCAAAGTCGGTATGATTTTCCACCTGGTTTTCCCATCTCAGGTTTGTCTGCTTGAATGAGGTTGAGTAGCCAGATTTACAACCAATTTCTGGCAAACCAAAAGTTTAGTTCAACTCACGCGCCCGTTGGCGATTCAAAAGTTTTGAGTTAACTCCACAAAATTCATAACTCGCAACTTATAACTTCGCGCGCGGTGAGTATCAAAATCAGAGGGTTTTATCTATGCAGCTTCAAGGAAAAACAGCTCTAGTTACAGGGGCTTCACGTGGAATTGGGCGATCGATCGCCCTGGAATTAGCCAGACAAGGAGTCAAACGCTTACTGATTGTGGCGCGCAACCGCCACCAGTTGATCGAATTGGCAGAGGAAATCGATGTTTTTGGTACAGAAGTAGTGCCGTTAGCTTTAGATTTAACTCAGTCAGTGGCGGTGAATATTGCGATCGCCCAAGCTTGGCGAGATAACGGCCCGATTCACCTGCTAGTCAACTGTGCAGGCGTCGCGCACCAAGCATCATTCTTGCGATCGCCGCTACCGTTAATTGAGGAAGAAATCGCCTTAAATTTGCTGGGAACTTACACGATTACCCGCTTGATAGCCCGACGAATGGCTGCCCAAAAAGACGGAACAATCGTCAATGTTTCGAGCTTGATGGGCAAAATTGCCGCTCCTACAATGGCAACTTATTCTGCTACTAAATTTGCCATTTTGGGCTTTACCCAAGCATTACGCAGCGAGTTAGCCGCCTACAATGTCCGAGTCACAGCTTTGCTACCATCTCTCACAGATACCGACATGGTGCGAGACTTGGAGCAATTTCGCTGGGTAGTACCGACAACTCCCGAAAAAGTTGCCCTCGCACTTGTCGCGGGATTGCACAAAGATGCGCCGGAAATCTTGGTAGGATATCAAAGTCATTTAGCGGTTTGGTGTCACCGAATTGCGCCTTGGTTGCTGGATTTGGTGTTGCGGATGGCGACTCCTGAACTTAGGGATAAATCGCGGGGCCGTAAATTGCGAGAGGCTTTAGCTAGCGGGCGATAAACTTTTTTCGGGTACCTCAGGTTTGTAGTGAGGACTTTAGTCCGCAAAAAGAAGGACTAAAGTCCTCACTACAAACCTATCTTTCTACTCGTTACCGGGCGAGCGCGAAAGGAAGCAGTTAATCTTATTTCTAATCACTTTTGAACCGCGATATTATTTCCACTCGCCTTGCAGCGTAAAAGCCGCCCAATAATAAGGAGACTGCCATTCTTGATCCTGCATCATTTCCATCTGCGCCGCCCTCAAAGCTGCGGCGGGTGCTAACTTTTCTTGCAGCATTTTCCGATAAAACTTTTGCATTAACACCGAAGTTCCTTCATCATCCACATTCCACAAACTCACCGCCACTCGCTGAGCACCTGCATACATAAATCCCCTAGTTAATCCCACCATTCCTTCGCCTTTAACATTCTGTCCCATTCCCGATTGACAAGCACTTAAAACTACTAGATTTGCTGACAGTTTCAAGTTGAAAATATCTGTGAGTCGCAAAAAGCCATTTACAGGATTGCCCTTGTCGTCAACCATCGACATCAGAATTCCTGACAGTTCAGGATTTTTGCTGTTGGCAATGCCGTGGGTGGCAAAGTGAACTATTTGATAATTGGCTAAACTACCATCTATAGCGGTAGTCCGAGTGGCTAAAAAATCAATTTTCTCAGTGTTGGAAGCTGAGGGTGCTAAACTTAATATTATTTGGGATTCTTGGCGGCTAAAGGGTAGGCGATTGGGCGGCCATCCCAGATTGGAAGCGCGGAGCGATCGATTTAAACCGAGGTTATTTGATTCTAACTTTTCGGTCGGCGTTTGAGCAACTTTACCCTTCACTCTTTCATCATCTAGACTGAAAACCGGATCGGCTAAAATTGCTAAATTGCGATCGGCTGGTTTTCGATCTCCGTAATTTTGCCGGAGAATTCCGAGAGTTGAAGCGGAAGGCAGGATAATAATTTCATGTCGGGCAATTAAGAAATTACTAGCATTTTGTCCTGATCCCTGTGTCAGTGATAAAGCTGCAAAAGGAGTATAGTGCAGCACGCCGTCGGGAACAATTAATAGGCGTTTTTGTCCTAAAGAGGCGGCGGCTGGCTGTAAAATTAACTGACTCAAAGCTGTACTTGCCTCGGCAACTCTTTTCGGTATCTCTCTGTAACGGCCGTCAGTTACAGTGTCTCGGAACTTCCGGGCTGCTGTTTCAATATCGGCGCGTTTGGGAAGTTCGTAGCTGGTGATTCCAGTAGCTGTCACCACCCACAAATAACTGCGGTTTTCGCCGAGGGAATATTGCAGTAAAATTGTATTTTCATCGAGTACCTGTTTTTGGATTTGGGCGAGGGTTAAAGGTTGGGGCTGGGTGAGGGCAGCATAGCGGGGAATGGTGCTGCGAATTTGGGTTTGATTTTGCTGGTATTGTTGCAATAATTCCAGGCTTTTTTTGTCGGTCGCTTCAACTAAATCTGGATTGCGATTGGGGCTGCTGACTAATTCGATCCGGCGTTTTTCAATGGCATCGAGTTGCTGTTGCAAGCTCTTTTCTTGTTGCAGCAAATCGGGGGAAATGCCTTCGCGAATGTTGGCATTACTTTCTTGGAGGAGTTCGAGGAGACTGCGGGCGCGAGAACGTTCGCTGGCTTCTAAGGCTTTTGTATCGTAACCGGATTTAGGGTTAGTTTTGTGCAGTTGCATTAACAAATCGATGTAGAATTCGTAGTAGTTTTGTACTGTGGCAAAGTATGAGCTGCGGAGTTCTGGGCTGGCTATTTTGGTGCGGAGGTTTTCGATGATTTTGAGAGATGCTTCGATGTCGTTGAGAGCTTCGGTAAGATTTCCGCGATCGCGTTTGACAGAAGCTACGTTGTAAAGGGTGAGAGCTTCTCCGCTGCGATCGCCTACTGCCCGATGCAAAGGAAGGGACTGGCTGTAATACTCTAGCGCTTTCTGTTGTTCTCCCAATTCTGAGTAGACACTGCCAATGTTGTTGAGGGCAAAAGCTTCCCCAGAGCGATAGCCCACTGATCGAGATAGGGGAAGGGATTGGCTGAAATACTCTAGCGCTTTCTGTTGTTCTCCCAATTCTGAGTAGACACTGCCAATGTTGTTGAGGGTGCGAGCTTCCCCGCGACGATCGCCTATTGCCTGAGAGAGGGGAAGGGACTGGCTGTAATACTTTAGCGCTTTTTGTTGTTCTCCCAATTTATTGTAGACACCGCCGATGTTGTTGAGGGTAACAGCTTCCCCAGAGCGATCGCTCACGGCTCGAAATAGGGGAAGGGACTGACTGAAATAGTCTTTTGCTTTGAGTTGTTCTCCCAATTTATTGTAGACACCGCCGATGTTGTTGAGGGTGATAGCTTCCCCAGAGCGATCGCTTACTGACCGATGCAAAGGAAGGGATTGGCTGTAATACTCTAGCGCTTTCTGTTGTTCTCCCAAATCTGAGTAGACACTGCCAATGTTGTTGAGGGTGCGAGCTTCCCCGTGGCGATCGCTTATTGACCGATGCAAAGGAAGGGATTGGCTGTAATACTCTAGCGCTTTCTGTTGTTCTCCCAATTCTGAGTAGACTAAGCCGATGTTGTTGAGGGTGCGAGCTTCCCCGTGGCGATCGCTTATTGTTCGAGATAGGGTAAGGGACTGGCTGTAATACTCTAGCGCTTTCTGTTGTTCTCCCAATTCTGAGTAGACACTGCCAATGTTGTTGAGGGTGCCAGCTTCCCCAGAGCGATCGCCTATTGCCTGAGAGAGGGGAAGGGACTGGCTGTAATACTTTAGCGCTTTCTGTTGTTCTCCCAATTCTGAGTAGACTCTGCCGATGTTGTTGAGGGTAACAGCTTCCCCAGAGCGATCGCTTATTGTTCGAGATAGGGTAAGGGACTGGCTGTAATACTCTAGCGCTTTCTGTTTTTCTCCCAAGTCTGAGTAGACTTGGCCGATGTTGTTGAGGTTAACAGCTTCCCCAGAGCGATCGCTCGCAGCCCGAAATAGGGGAAG
>NZ_JAEQCE010000130.1:0-11472 GCF_020738665.1 Microcoleus sp. PH2017_08_TRC_O_A | reverse complement strand
TGTACTCTGCGCCCTCTGTGGTAAAACATCTTAGATTTTATTTTAACCGCAGAGAGCGCAGAGAGCGCAGAGAAGGAAAAGAGAGTTTTACAAATTATTTAACTGGTTCCCAGGTAAAGAGTAAAACGAGTAAACAACTAACAAATAACAACTAACAAATAACAACTAATATGGTTTCTAATGTACCGAATTTAACCGATTTCGATTTATCTCAGTTGCGGCTGGAGATTAGAAGTTTGCAGCCTCAGCTAGTCGAATGGCGCCGCCGCTTGCACCAAAAACCGGAGTTGGGTTTTGATGAGAATTTAACAGCCCAGTTTATCTCGCAAAAGTTGCAGGAATGGGGAATTGAGCATGAAACTAATATTGCTAAAACGGGTGTTGTCGCAACTATCGACAGCGGGAAGCCGGGGCGAGTTTTGGCAATTCGAGCGGATATGGATGCTTTGCCGATTCAAGAGGAAAATGAGGTGGATTATCGATCGCAGCATGATGGTATTATGCACGCTTGCGGTCACGACGGTCATACTGCGATCGCCCTCGGGACAGTTTGTTATCTCGCCAAGCACAAACACAGCTTTTCGGGTAAGGTAAAATTCATCTTCCAGCCCGCCGAAGAAGGCCCGGGCGGCGCCAAACCGATGATTGAAGCCGGAGTTTTGCAGAATCCTGACGTTGAGGCGATCGTCGGCTTGCATTTGTGGAACAATCTACCATTAGGCACTGTAGGCGTCCGCAGCGGCGCCCTGATGGCGGCTGTAGAAGTTTTTGACTGCACGATTTTTGGCAAGGGCGGGCACGGTGGAATGCCACATCAGACTGTAGATGCGATCGTCGTTACAGCCCAAATTGTCAGCGCCCTACAGGCAATTGTCGCACGGAACGTTAACCCGATCGACTCAGCGGTAGTCACAGTCGGCAAATTCCACGCAGGGCACACCCACAACGTCATCGCCAACACCGCCCAAATCGGCGGCACAGTGCGCTATTTCAATCCCATATATCAAGGTTATTTTCACAGGCGAATCGAGCAAGTAATTGCCGGAATTTGTCAGAGTCACGGCGCCAATTACCAACTAGATTATTCTTCGATTTATCCACCAGTTATCAACGATTCAAGCATGGCTGACTTAGTACGCAGCGTGGCTGAATCCGTTGTGGAAACTCCTGCGGGAATAGTCCCAGAATGTCAAACAATGGGCGGGGAGGATATGTCATTCTTTTTGCAAGAAATCCCCGGCTGCTATTTCTTTTTAGGTTCCGCAAATCCCGAGAAAAACTTGGCTTACCCGCACCACCACCCGCGTTTTGATTTTGATGAAACTGCGTTGGGGATGGGTGTAGAAATGTTTGTGAGGTGCGTAGAAAAATTCTGTGGTTAGAGTAGAGTCGGCGGTTGAAACCGCGTCTATACAAATAAAACCTGCCTCCGCAGGTTGAAGAATGAAAGGTTAAAATTACGTTATTCAGCAATTAGACTCGGCGGTTGAAACCGCGTCTATACAAACAAAACCTGCCTCCGCAGGTTGAAGAATCAAAGGTTAAAAATATTTTATTCATCAATTAGACTCGGCGGTTTCAACCGCCGACTCTAACGAACCGGGTTATCTCGTTTGAAAGATATTCTGCACCATTTTCTTATCCACACTCGCCGCCGCCTTATCCAATTCTGCAATCTCCCCCGAATTCAACTCCCAGCCCAAAGCACCAATATTATCCATCGCCTGCGCCGCCGATTTAGCCCCCGGAATCGGAATAGTTTCTTTGCAGATGCACCAGTTGATTGCTACCTGCGAAACAGTCTTGTTTCTGAACGCCGCTATTTCTCGCAAACAGCCCAAAAGCGATCGCATTCCCGGCAATAATTGCTTGCACGCCAAACCTCGGATACCTTTAGGAATAGAGCCATTTTCCGAATATTTTCCAGTCAGCAACCCCAAAGCTAAAGGACTGTAAGCAATCAATTTTATCCCCAATTCATCGCAAACATCTTTCAATCCAAGTTCTGTTACTGGATAAGTAGAAAGTAGCGAATATTGCACTTGTAAAGTCACAATAGGAACTTGGCGCGAACTAAATCTTTGATGCACCCATTTCAACCGTTTCGGCCCGTAATTAGATAAACCCACTCCCTTGACCAATCCTTGCTCGTAAAGGTCTGCCAAACCGTCCAAAAGAGCCCCCTCTTGCCAAGGTGCATAATTGGCTGTAGACCAGTGCATTTGCACTAAATCTACATTCTTTCCGAGGCGCGAAGCCGAGGCTTTTCCAGCAGATATCATGGATTGTCGCGTCAGTCTCCAAGGATAAGCCGCTAGTTTTGTCGCTATACAAATATTGTCTTGATTTGCACCTTGATATTGTTGGGAAAACTGCCCCAAAAGTTGCTCGCTGCGTCCGTTTAATTTCCCGGTTCCGTAGGAATCACCTGTATCAAATAAGGTGACACCATTGTTAACGCAAAGATTGAACGCGGCTTGCAATTCCTCGTCCATACTTTCATCGTAACCCCAGAGTAATCTGTTACCCCAAGCCCAAGTGCCGCAGCCCATTTTTGGTAGTACAATTTTTTGATTAGTTGACATTTTTATTGATGATTAATGATTGATATTAGGGTAAGGTATACTGAACAAGTGACCGGGGATGCTCGCACTCGTTCGTCGTTACCAAAGTATCTCACCAGCCCCTCACACGCGAGCGGGGACGGCACTAGGAAGAGACTGAGGAATGATATTAATGATATTATTTTCGCTTACATCCAAACAATAATTTTCCGCTCTTAAGTGCGAGCGTCCCCGCTCGCGTAACCTTCACTCCCCGCTCGCGTAACCTTCGCTCCCCGCTCGCGTAACCTTCACTCCCCGCTCGCGCAACCTTCGCTCGCGAGCGCTGGAATATCCCGATGTAACCGGATTTGATATGAGGACTTTTTACTTTTTAGATGTGGTTGGTGAGGGCGAAGGTGGGCTGTTTTTTGTAGGTTGATTGGGCTTAGCTTTGGGGTCTGGTTTGGCTGGGGGCGGCGGAGGAAAAGTTGCCGCGCGTCTCGGTATTTGTAGCGCTGTGCGGAATGCAGAAGACGGGAAGAAGGCGCTAAATTGAGAAAGTCGATCGCCCATTGGTTCGGGTGCATCTTCCCACAAGCTTTCGTAGTAGAAGAAAGCGGCACCTAAGCCGTATTGTTGGACTGCTTGCACCTGGGATTTAATTTGCCCTATCGCTACTGGACGATTTCTTAAACCTGTCATAATCCCAACTCCAGTCGGAATTTTTTGCTGTGCTTCTCGCATTTCTGGACGGTTAATCTTGTCCACAAATGATTCTAGATTGGGACGGTACACTTGCACGATCAGTTCGTCGGCAATATCCAAACGCACCCAAGCCAGCCAATCTTGGAGGTGATGTTTGTAAGCAAATTCGTAGTAATTGGGAGAAATCGAGAAAATTGCCTTGGGTTTTGCTGCTTTGACGGCTTGATTTAGTTGGGACATAAAAGCGGTGATTTTATTAGCTCGCCACTTCACCCATGCTGCGTCTTGAGAGTCGCTTGGAGGTGCTTTTTTGGTTTCTTTGGTATACAAAGCCACTGTGTATTCGTCATAGCCAAATTCTGAGGGCAAACTCATATGGTCGTCGAATTGGATGCCGTCGGCGTTGTATTGGGTGGTGATTTCTAGTACGAGTTCGGTAATAAATTTCTGGACTTCGGGATGAAAGGGATTGAGCCAAACTACTTCGCCACCTGCACCGTTTGATGTTTGAGTGCCGTCTTGTTTTTGTGTCAGCCAATCGGGATTGTTTAAGGCTAATTCTGAGGTGGGAGGAGTCATAAAACCAAACTCAAACCAAGGAATTACTAGCAGCCCTTGACGGTGAGCTTGAGCGACTAAATCTCCGATCATATCTTGTCCGTCTAACCCTCTATAAACAAAGGGTTGAATGTCTCTTTGCTGGGCGACTGGGCTGGGATACATTGCATAGCCAGAGTTCCAGACTACGGGATAGATTGTGTTAAAATTTAATCGCTTTAATTGGCTGACAGCCTCGGCTACTTTGCGCCTATCTCTGAGGATGTCTTTGTCGTTTGTCGTCATCCAAACTCCGCGAATTTCTTGGCGGGGTTGCTGGGCGATCGCGCCGATCGCATTATTGACCAACAATACTATAATGAATGAGAGGGCAAACAGCAGTGGGAACAAACGTTTAATCGATCGCGACCAACTGCGAGGAATGATCCGTAATGTCATAATTTTGAATGGTGAGTTAGCTTTCAAACACACCCCGGCATAATTTGGCGATCAAATTTGCTCGCTCTACAGTCTACAGCCATTTGCGCTGAATGTGCGATCGTACAATCGCTGAAAATCTGCGATGTAGGCGGGGGGTAAGTGAGAGCATTTTGTCAAAAGTGCTGGCCAATCTTAATTACACACCGCCAGCTCTCCTGACCGGACAGTCCTGTCTGCGGAAGTGCAAGTGCTGTACAATATCGGGGAAAGGAATATTTCGATCGAACATCTGTAATTGTGAAAGATTTAGTCTTAATTGGCGGCGGTCACAGTCATGCTATTGTATTGAAAATGTTCGGCATCAAACCGCTGCCCTCCGTGCGGTTGACTCTGATTAGCGATGTCCTGTACGCGCCCTATTCGGGGATGTTGCCGGGACACGTTGCCGGGTTTTACGATTATGATGAATGTCATATCGATTTGCGATCGCTGGCCGAATTTGCCGGGTGTCAAATATTGGTCGATCGGGCGATCGCGATCGACTTTAACAAAAATTTAGTAATTTGTCAAACCAGCCCTCCAATTAACTTTGACGTGCTGTCTGTGGATATCGGCAGCACTCCCGCGACTATATCAGTTCCAGGTGCGGCAGAATACGCAATTCCAGCTAAACCCGTACCGGAGTTTTTAGCTAGCTGGAATCAGTTAATCTCTGCAACGCAAAACTATCCAAAAAAACCTGTACGAATCGCGATTGTTGGTGGCGGCGCGGGCGGCGTAGAATTAGCATTGAATATGCAATCTCGTCTGGCGAAGGAAGAAGGAAGAAGGAAGAAGGAAGAAGGAAGAGGGAAGTCGGAAGAGGGAAGAAGGAAGAGGGAAGTCGGAAGAGGGAAGAAGGAAGAAGGAAGAGGGAAGAGGGAAGAGGAAAGAAGGAAGAAGGAAGAAGGAAGAGGGAAGAAGGAAGAGGGAAGAGGGAAGTTCGGCAGCGGATTTTGTAACGGATGGATTTTAAAGGAGAGAGGAAAGTTTAAGCAGGAAGAAGGATTAGAAATTCATTTGTTTCATAGCGGTGCTGAATTGATGCCTGCACATAACAAACGGGTTCGCCGCCGCCTGAAAGAAATTCTGATTAGTCGCGGCATTCAACTGCATCTAATGGAAAAAGTTAGTGCTATAGAAAAGCAAGAAATGATGGAAATAACATCCGATTCTCAATGCCCAATGCCCAATGCCCAATGCCCAATGCCCAATGCCCAATGCCCAATGCCCATTTACCAAATATACTGTGAATCTGGTTTGAAGATTGAGTGCGATCGCATTTTTTGGGTGACACAAGCATCCGCCGCCCATTGGATCGGAGAATCTGGTTTAGCAACTGACTCAAACGGCTTTATGCAAGTCAACGATTGCCTGCAATCAGTCTCTCACTCCAACGTATTTGGGGCTGGAGACATCGCGGCGATGGTTAATTATCCCCGTCCCAAAGCAGGGGTGTTTGCTGTGCGTCAGGGCAAACCGCTGTTTGAAAATTTGCAGCAGTTTTTATTGCAAAAACCGCTGAAACCCTTTGCACCGCAGGAGAAATATTTAGGCTTAATCGGTACTGGGAATAAAAGGGCGATCGCATCTCGCGGATCGTGGATGTGGGAATCAGCGCTACTGTGGTACTGGAAAGATTGGATCGATCGCCAATTCATGCAAAAATTCAGTAATCTACCCAAAAAACAGCAATAGTAAATCGAAATACATTCAACTATAATCTTCTCTTTTATTCTCTTACTCTGCGTACTCTGCGCTCTCTGCGGCTAATAAAAAAAGTTCATTTAGTTGACAGTTGACCGCTTGACAGTTGACAGGTAAACACAACTACCGTCAGAGGAGCGAGTGATTTCGTGGTTTGACTGCTCTTCTATCCAATCAGTACACCACGAAAGCCAGCATTTTGTCAAGACACCTGCTACAGATACATATCAAATCTGCATGGGATTTCCGATATTATGGCAGCGGGCGCTTTGAAAGTGCGATCGACTGAAGGAGGCACCCTTGGCACCCAGGAGACAAACCCCCCGTGTAGGCGCGCGATCGACTTTTTTAAGTTTATTGGCACTTTCGCGGAACATTACAGCTCAAACAAAATCAAAACTACTATAGATTAGAATTGGGAATCGGGAATTGGAAATCGGGAATTGCTTCCCATGACAACTATCAACCATCAACTATCAACTATCAACTGTCAACTGTCAACTATCAACTGTCAACTGACTAATGACCTATTTTCGCTCTGCTTTAATTTTGACATTAGGTTTTTGGCTGCTACCGATAGCAGTGCGATCGCAATCTGTCGTTCCAGCGAATGACGGCACTAATACTGTTGTCAATCAGGAGCAAAATCGCTTAAACATTAGCGGCGGACAACTGTCGGGAAACGGCGCCAATCTGTTTCACAGCTTCAGCCAATTTAATCTCAGCGAAGGTCAAATCGCTAATTTTCTAACTAATCCAAATATTCAAAATATTTTAGGGCGGATTTCCAGCAGCAATATTTCCGTCATTAACGGTCTGATTTCTGTAAGCGGCGGCACCTCAAATTTATTCCTGATGAATCCGGCGGGAATTGTCTTCGGTCAAAATGCTAGATTAAACGTGCCTGGTTCTTTTTTCGCTACAACTGCTACAGGTATCGGTTTCGGCGATCGCTGGTTCAATTCTGCTGGAATTAATGATTATAAAGCTTTACTGGGAAATCCCAATCAATTTAATTTTAATAACTCACAAGTCGGTGCAATTGTAAATGCAGGAAGTTTGGCAGTTGGCAAGGGTCAAAATTTAACTTTGCTGGGCGGTACAGTAATTAATAGTGGGCAATTATCGGCGCCGGCCGGTCAAATTACAGTGGCTGCTGTTCCGGGACAAAATGCAGTCCGCATCAGTCAAACGGGTAACTTATTGAGTTTAGAAATTACTCCATCTTTGCCGTCAGAAAAATCTGCGATCGCCCCTGCTGCTACTTTACCTCAGTTGCTGACGGGCCCAGGAGTAGCGTCAGCCACAGGTTTAACAACCAACGCACAAGGTCAATTGGTACTGACGGGCGGCCAAACAGTGCCGATAAATGCCGGAAGTGCGATCGTCTCGGGTACTGTAAATGTATTTGCCCCTGCTGGCCAGACTGGCGGCACGGTAAATATTTTAGGCGAAAAAGTCGGATTGTTCGGCGCAAATATTAATGCTTCCGGGACTAACGGCGGAGGTGTTGTGCGCGTCGGAGGCGGTTTCCAGGGGCTCGAACCAGTGTTAAATGCCCAGGTAACTTATGTTAGTCCTGATTCTACGATCGCCACAAACGCGATCGACCGCGGCAACGGTGGCACAGCCGTAATTTGGTCAGACAATACCACTGGCTTCTTCGGCAATATTACTGCTCACGGCGGCACTGCCGCAGGTAACGGTGGCAGAGTCGAAGTTTCTGGCAAAAATGCTCTAACTTTCCAAGGACAGGTCGATACCCGCGCGCCTAACGGGGCGATCGGCAATTTGTTGCTCGATCCGGCAAATATTACCATCGTCAGCGGTAACGGCATTCCCAGCGCGCGATCGACCGGCGGGGAACTCCAAGCCACAGGATCGCCCGCTGAAACATCGATCTCAGACGCGCAGTTGGAACAGATGGCTGCCGGCAGCAACGTAGTTTTAGACACTCCGGGCTACATCACCGTCCAAGACTTGCCCGACAACCAACTTTCACTGCAAGCGAGAACCGGAGACAGCGTAACATTTAGAGCGGGCGGAGTGTTTTTTGTCAACGATCCCAAGGATTTAATCGAAACTCAAGGCGGCAACATCAACATTTTTGCCAGCAGCATCTCTCTGGGGCGGCTGAATGCAAACGGTGGCAATATTGCTCTCACTGCTAGCGGCATTGACTTCAGGGGCGGCAACAATTCTGTCAGCAGTGCGGGGGGAACAATTAGCTTGCAACCCAACGACGGCAGACAAATTCGGATTGGCGGCAGCGGGGATAATTTAGGGATTTTGGACTTAACGGCAACGGATATCGCTGCTTTGGCAGGGGATTTTGGCTCGATCGCGATCGGGCGTCCCAACAGCAGCTCGATCGCGATCGTCACACCCATTACCTTCAACAGTTCGCTGACACTTCAAGGCAACTCTATCGCGATCGACAATCCCCTAAGAACGACTGGCAGCGCTAGTTTGACTCTCGATGCGTCCCAAACTGCGATCGGCGCAAACATTTCGACATCCGGCGCCGATCTCACTTTGACAGGCAACTTCTCCCTAAATGCTGATGTAGCTTTGAGCACTCAAGCTAGGGGCAACATTCTGTTCTCCGGCAGCCTAGACGGAACTCGCGCCCTTAGACTTGACGCTCAGAGAGTGCTGTTCGGCGGTACAGTCGGTCAAGCTGCGCCCCTAGCTAGTTTGACTGTCAACGGCCGGAGTACCGAGCTATCCGGTGCGATCGCGACTGCGGGCAACATCACTTTCAACAGTGCCGTCACAGTCGATCGCACCGCCACCCTCGCCGCCAGTACCGGCAATATCACTTTTGCCAATACCCTCGACAGCACCCCGGGCGGCGCAAATAATTTGACCCTGCGCGCTGGTGGCAACATTACTTTTGGGGGTTCCGTCGGTCAAACTCAGAGCTTGGGCCAGCTCTCGGCTGACGCTCCTAGCATCACGGCGACTTCGAGAATTACCGCGCGCAATTTGACCCTAAACGCCCGAGATCCCGCTACCCTCGGAGGGGACAACGGGGCGGGTTTACCAGCCGATATCAACGCAGGAAACCTACTCTTAGAGGGCAATTTAAGGACGGATGGCGGCAGCATCAACCTGCAAGCAACTCGCGAGGTGAGGACTGGCAATATTACCTCCAACGGCGGGAGCATTCGAGTTGAGGGAAATACTGTTACTGCCGGTACGATCGACTCCTCATCAGCAACGGGAACAGGCGGCGCGATCGCACTCAAAAGCAATACCGGCCCTTTAACTGCCGGCTCTTTGAACGCTTCGGGAGCGATCGGCGGCAATATTGACCTCACCTCCCAAGCCGGAATTTCCGCTCTCGATCTCACCTCCCGAGGCACTCAGAGAAACGGTGGCACCGTCTCCCTCAGCGCGACAGGTAACATTCTGTTGGGTTTTATCGATGCTAGAGGCGGCAAACAAGACGGCACAGGTGGCAACGTTGATGTGACAACCCTTGGTTTATTTCGATCGAACAATGTTTTCACCGACGATATATCTGGCAATCTTTCCAGCAGTATTTCTACCGCCGGAAGTGCCAGAGGCGGCGCGATCGCAATTCGGCACGGCGGCGGTAGCAATCGACCATTTGTAGTTGGCGGCGCGATCGACAATGGAACCAAGGGAAGCATTAATTCTGGCGAGGGAAACACCATTTTCCCCAATCTTGCTTTTGGGGAAACTTACACCCAAGGAAGTTTACCAAATCTGATTTCCCTAATCGCACCAACTCCCGCAGCAACTCCCGCACCAACTCCAACTCCCGCACCAACTCCAACTCCCGCACCAACTCCCGCATCAACTCCCGCACCAACTCCAACTCCAGTGTCCGTAAATCCTGAGCCTGGGCGATCGCTTCCGGCATCTTTGCAAGTAGAATTGCGATCGCCAAATCGAGACAAGCATTCTCCAATTAGCCCGGATATTTTCACTCCTTCTCGCAGATACGATCCGGCAGGCTCGGGAGTGTTAGCATTTGAGAGAACCTTCACTCGCGAGTACGAAAAACATCTAAAACTGCCCGCCAGAACGCCGATAACTAATATGTCGGTAATTTACGAAACTCTTCGCAAAAACGAACAAATTACCCGCGTAAAATCGGCAATCATTTATATGAATTGGGTCAGCGGAACCAACGGGGCAGCGAAAGAAAATAGTTCGGTGCTGGTGGCAAGTCGGAATTTATCTAATGTATTTCCTGCAATCAAAAACCTCACATCCGAGTCTCCTAGCTCCTTAGAAAACAAGTTAGGAAAGAGCCTCCAACCAGCCGGCAAAGAAATTTCCGATGTTCCTAACGGGGAGCAGTTAGAATTAGTATTAGTCACAGCTAACGCTCAACCAATACGCATTTTAGTTCCCGCAATAACGCGCTGGCAGGTATTGCAACTGGCAGAATTTCTGCAAACCGAAATAACTAATCCCAGAAGAAGAAACAGCATCAGTTATTTGGATGCAGCCCAAAAACTTTATCGGTTGTTAATTGCGCCAATAGAGACAGAATTGGCAGCTTTAAAGATTGACAATTTAATTGTAATTCCGGCAGCAGGTTTGCGAAGCTTGCCCTTTGCTGCCCTTCACGATGGCAAACAATTTTTAGTAGAAAAATACAGCATTAGCGTGATTCCAAGTCTGAGTTTGACGGATACCCGCTACCAGAATATTGCTGACGATGAAGTTTTGGCGATGGGCGCGTCGGTATTTCAAGATAAAGCGCCATTACCGGCGGTACCGGTGGAGTTAGAGGCGATCGCGCCGCCGACGCGCGGAAAATCATTTTTGAATCAAGATTTTACCCTCAGAAACTTGCAAGCTCAGCGGACAAATCATCCGTTTGGTATCATTCATTTAGCAACTCACAGCGAATTCCAGCCCGGGCAACCGAGCAATTCTTACATTCAATTGTGGGATACTAAGTTGCTCATCACTGAAATGCCGAAGTTGGGGTGGAATGAACCGGCAGTGAATCTCTTAGTTTTAAGCGCGTGCAGTACCGCTTTGGGCGACGAAGAGGCAGAGTTGGGGTTTGCGGGTTTGGCGGTAGCTAGCGGTGCGCGATCGGCTTTAGCGAGTTTGTGGGAAGTCAGCGACGAGGGAACTTTGGGGCTGATGACAGGGTTTTACCGGCAGTTGCGCGCCCCCAGACGCGAGGGGAATGTGACGATTAAAGCCGAGGCTTTGCGGCAAGCGCAATTGGAGATGCTGCGGGGGCGCGTGCGGATTCAAGACGGGCTGCTGCGAGTCGAAGGGCTTGCTTTACCTCTAATTTTGCCTCCAGAAATTGCCGCGCGGGGCGATCGAATCCTTTCCCATCCCTATTATTGGGCCGCCTTCACCATGATTGGCAATCCCTGGTAATTGGCGATTAGTGAGGTACGTAGTTGGGCTTTAGCCCTCTTAGGTACGTAGTTGGGCTTTAGCCCTCTTAGGTACGTAGTTGGGCTTTAGCCCTCTTAGGTACGTAGTTGGG
>NZ_JAEQCE010000014.1:0-61110 GCF_020738665.1 Microcoleus sp. PH2017_08_TRC_O_A | reverse complement strand
ACAAGGGTATGGCTTTTCTAATTTTGATAATTTTAGAAATCGCGTATTAGCTTGTTTCTTGCATTAGATAAAATTATCACCATAAGTTCTGGAGAGCCAACAAATCTATTTGTCCTTGAACGCTGCTTTCCGGTCGAAAAAAGTGATATGCACCGCGTTGAATCCCCGCAGCTTTAATTCCCCCCCAATTCCGGGCGAAAGTTTGGGAAACTAATGTTGCACCTTCCGTCGATTTGACAAATGCGAACAGAATGCCTCCCTTGGCAACGGCTTGCCAATTGACGTTGGGCTGGTAGTCGGAAACATCTATACCGCGAATGCTCATATAATGGAGAGTTTAAGAAAGCTGGCGCAAGTCTGAAGAAGCGACTAGATTAAGGCTACATTAAATTGTAATGCTAAGTTGCTAATTGTTTTTTTGTAGGGGAGATTGTACAAGTGAACCTCGATCGCATAGAGCCAGGCCCCGGTCAAGAGTCGGTTTGGGATTACCCGCGCCCCCCTCGTCTTGAGGAATCGACCAAACACGTACAGATTATTTTTAACGGAATGACGATCGCCGATACGCGCCGCCCGTTTCGGGTATTGGAGACAAGTCACCCTCCAGCCTACTATATCTCTCCCGAGGACATCCAAATGGAATATTTGCATAAAACTTCACGGGGATCTTGGTGCGAGTGGAAGGGACAAGCGGGTTATTACACTGTGACGGTAGGGTCGAAGGAAGTTGTAAATGCTGCTTGGTTTTATCCTCATCCCAATCAGGTTTTTGCAGCTATTAAAGATTACGTGGCTGTTTATCCGAGCCAGATGGATGCTTGTTATGTGGACGGGGAATTAGTGGAATCTCAACCAGGAGATTTTTACGGAGGTTGGATTACCAAAGATATTGTCGGCCCTTTTAAGGGAGGAATCGGAACTTGGGGTTGGTGAGTTCAACAGTTGACAGTTGACAGTTGACAGTTTGAGAGTTGACAGTTGACAGTTGACAGTTGACAGTTTGAGAGTTGACAGTTGACAGTTGACAGTTTGAGAGTTGACAGTTGAGAGTTGACAGTTGAGAGTTTGAGAGTGATCTCTACCCTTAAGTCCGAGGATTGGAGTAATGAATAGTCTGATTTTAATTTCTCCCGAAAAACGTTCCGGCTTTCAACCAATTCTTTCTGGTAATTGTGAAATTGCTGGGTTTCTCACCACCCTTCGCGGCTTTAGGTTTTGATTTGAGGAATGGCAAAGAAACCGCGTTTTTTACGCACAACTTAGTTACGAGTTCGTCTCGGCTTAAAAACTGATTTTGTTGAGTTAGTCTGCGCCATACATGAGTTAAGGGCGGGCGCAGAAACCTTTTCTTGCGCGACAACAAGCCAACAAGAAAAAAATCAAGAATACTATAAGTCTATTATTAAGCGAGGATGAACCAATGCAATCCACACTGCCGAAGCTAACGAATCAGCCCCTCCTCAAACAAACACTGTAGTCAAGAATACAGCCAATGCTAATAAATAAATGTTAAGATAATTCAAGAGCTGACACTAGATTTGTTGCTGCTGTATTGTTCATTCGGATATGCGCTGTGTCTGTGGAATTTATCGCGCCATCTAACTTCCCTGAAAAACCACCTGAAAATTTAACTTTAGAGTCTACTCTTAAGGATCTGGCTGTCTTTAATTTTCAAATTGAAGCTTCATCCCTAGCCAAAGACGTAGCTCGGTTGTTTCAATCTCACCCCCTGCTTCCGGGAGTTATCTTGACGGTAAATGGAGATTTTTTAGGAATGATATCGCGCAGGCGATTTATGGAAAGGATGAGTCGCCCATACGGAGTAGATATATTTGCTTGCAGACCAATTCTGGCTTTGTATCAAATAGCTCAAACCGATACTTTGATTTTACCAGAAGTAGCCTTAATTGTCATGGCTGCTCAGCGAGCCGTGCAGCGGCCGCCGGAACTACTTTACGAGCCGATTGTTGTGCAGTTAGCACCTCAAGTTTACCGACTGTTAGACGTGCATCAAGTATTGGTAGCTTTAGCTCAAATTCACCAACAAGCTACTTGGTATATTAGCGAGCTTTATTACAATTTATCGGTAATACAATCTGAACTAGAAGCAGCTAATTCTCAATTAAAAACAGCTAATTCCGAATTGTATCGCCTTGCTAACTCCGATGGTTTAACTTTGGTAGCAAACCGCCGCTGTTTTAACGAATATTTAGATAAAACATGGCAGAGATTGGGACAAGAAGCAGCAGAAATATCTTTGATTTTATGTGATATTGACTTTTTTAAGAAATACAACGATAGTTACGGACATCAGGCGGGAGATGCTTGTTTGCAGCAGGTAGCACAAAAAATTGTTGAGGCGGTAAATGACTCGGCAGGCGAAGTTTGGGAGGAAATGCTGGTGGCTCGTTACGGAGGTGAAGAATTTGCGGTAATTTTGCCTCGAACTTCACCAAAGATTGCTGTCTCGATTGCAGAACATATTAGAGTCTCGGTGAAAAAAATGGCAATTGAAAATATTAACTCGCCAGTATCCCCTTGTGTTACACTAAGTTTGGGAGTAGCGAGTACGGTTCCTGTACCGACAATCTCAAAAAAAGATTTGATTGCAGCAGCCGATCGTTCGCTTTATCAGGCAAAAGACGCAGGGCGCGATCGGGTCATATTCGATACTGTAAAGTTAGATTAAGTAGATAAGCGGCAAAAATTGGTTCGTAGTCAGGACTTTAGTCCTCATCAAAATTTCAAAAGTTGATTAAGTAGATAAGCGGCAAAAATTGATTCGTAGTCAGGACTTTAGTCCTCATCAAAATTTGAGGACTTTAGCCCTCACTACGAACAACTTTGATGGGATATGAGATAATTCTGGAGCGACTAGGAAAAATTTAGTTCGATCGCACAATCCACACTTTACATCCAAACCCGCTCGGCCGTCCAGTGCCTGTCCGAAGATTCATAAATCCTCAATCCCTCCAATCGGGCACTTTCCACCATTGTCTCAATCTCATCCAGGGTAAAAGCCGCTTGTAGCGAATCGCTGAACAGTTGTTTCTGATGCGAGTTGCAATCTGCCGCATAGAGCTCGACTAAATTATCCCTAATTTCCCGTGTTTCGGGCCGGAGTAAATCCCGCAAAAATATTGCTCCGTTCGGCTTCAAAACCCGCCGGACTTCGCGTAAAAACGGCAGCGGATCGGGCAAATGGTGGATAATGCTGTTGGAAATCACCATGTCAAAACTATTGTCGGGATAAGGCATGGCTTTAGCATCAATTAATTCGAGATTAATTTGCGATCGCACTCGAGCCTTTTCCACATTCTGCGCTCCAACTTTCAGCATATTTGCCGACAAGTCAATACAGGTCAATTTCCATTCCGGCCGCAGTTGAGTGAGGGCGATTGGAATTCGCGCCGTACCCGTACCCGCGTCCAAAACGTTTCCAAAAACCGGCCCCAAAGCAGCCGCACTCTTGGCAAACGCAGCATTAACCTCAGTGAAGTCCATCGAATCGTATTCGATCGCCTCTTCCAAGGAATCCATCACCTCCGGTTCCAAAACTCGCTCCATAAAATTTATCTTGTCATCTGGGATTTCTATATAGGGGCTGAGTTTCGCCTGCAAAAGCTCCACCAACTCCGGTTCCATATATCTGTAATTATCCGGGATTTGCAGGCAAATAACTTCCTTGTCCTTAATACTGTCGGGAAATTTGCTGCGAAGTCGATCCCCATGCTTCTTTTCCATCACAAATATCAAATCCGCCCAACCGAGCAAACCTTCAGTTACTTTAATTCTCGCACCTTTTTCGGTTCCAGCCGATCGCGCGCTGTACCCGCTAATTTTCTCGCAGATCTTCTCGGCCGTTAAACTCCGCCACTTATTCTGGCTGCACACAAACAATATCTTTGTTCGATCCATTTTATCTGCGTTAATCCGCGTACATCTGCGGTTAAAAATCTCAATTCCATTGCTCCGACCCACCTTGCATATCATAGATAGGGTATTTTGTCAAATTTGCCAAAATTTCCGTTACAATTATTAACCTATAAAATGCCTGTTTTGCACAAAAACTTGTATTTTTAATATTGGCAGAGTTCGTTTATTTAACGATTTTAAAGAGTTTCAGGCGATAAAAGCAAAAATAGTTATAGCACCCCTTGAGTATCAGAATCCTATAATAGCTCAAACGGCGCAAATTCGTCAAGTAAATGAGAATGGAATCAATAGTGAAGGGTGGTAATTTTGGGGATTTTTGGAGATTGATTGAACATTTAAAACAAAATTACTTTTTCTATTGTTTTTACTTATCAAAATTGCTTCTGCTGTCCCGATCGCCCTCAACCGCTCAACAATAGAAATAAGCTCGATCTAACTTTCTCCATCTCTGTTATAATTGAGATTAAACGAAGTCGTTATGAGTTCAAGTAAGCAGCTATGACTGAACAAGCCGTAGAAAACCTAGTAATTATTGGCTCTGGCCCCGCAGGTTACACAGCAGCCATCTACGCCGGGAGAGCCAACCTGAAGCCAGTCGTTTTTGAAGGCTACCAAACCGGAGGAATTCCCGGCGGTCAACTGATGACCACCACAGAAGTCGAAAACTTCCCCGGCTTTCCCGAAGGCATCACCGGGCCGCAACTGATGGATCGGATGAAAGCTCAAGCAGTGCGCTGGGGTGCGGAGTTATACACAGAAGATGTAACTTACGTTGATTTAACCCAGCGGCCGTTTACAGTGCGATCGGACGATCGAGAAATCAAAACCCACACGATAGTAATTGCTACAGGCGCGACGGCGAAAAGATTGGGTTTGCCTAGCGAGCACGTATTTTGGAGTCACGGCATTTCTGCCTGTGCGATTTGCGACGGCGCCACCCCAATTTTTAAAGGAGTAGATTTAGCTGTCATCGGTGCGGGCGATACCGCAGCAGAAGAATCTATTTATCTGACAAAATACGGCTCTCACGTCCATATGTTGGTGCGGCGCGGTCAGATGCGCGCTAGCAAAGCCATGCAAGACCGAGTGCTGAGCAATCCTAAAATCACCGTGCACTGGAACACCGAAGCTGTGGATGTTTTGGGAGTGCCGGGGAGCAAGATGGATGGGTTGAGAATTAGAAATATTGAGACCGACGCCGAGAGCGATTTGCTGGTGAAGGGTTTGTTTTACGCGATCGGTCACACTCCCAACACTCAGCTTTTCCAAGGTCAGCTAGAACTCGACGAACTAAGCTATATCGCCACGAAACACGGTTCGGTAGAAACCAGCGTCGATGGAGTGTATGCTGTCGGCGACGTGCAAGACCACGAGTTTCGTCAAGCCATCACTGCTGCCGGTAGCGGCTGTATGGGGGCGATGCTAGCCGAAAGGTGGCTGTCATCGAACGGCTTGACTCAGGAATTCCATCAAACCAAGGAATCGCAGCAAGCAGCAGCGCCGCCCGCTCCAAAAGTACGCAAAACCAGCGAGAACTTTGATATCAACGACACTCGCCACGAAGGAGGTTTTGCTTTGCGGAAGTTGTTCCACGAGAGCGATCGACTGATTGTAGTTAAATACTCGGCTCCGAGTTGTGGCCCTTGCCACAGTCTCAAACCGATTTTGAGCAAAGTAATAGATGAGTTCGAGGGCAAAATTCACTACGTGGAAATTGACATCGAAGAAGATCCCGAAATTGCTGAAAATGCTGGCGTGATTGGTACGCCGACGATTCAGTATTTTAAAGATAAAGCTTTGGTGACTGAGCTTAAGGGAGTTAAGCCGAAAAGCCAGTACCGCGAGTTAATTGCCAGCAATTTGTAAGCTCGTGTCGGCAGAGGATGACTGCGATCGGATTGGTTGCTAGTGAGAATTTCAGTCTCCCCCACAGAAGGACTTGCATTCCTCACTACGAACGGCGGACTTGCATTCCTCACTACCAGCCTGGTCGATGTTTGATAAAATTATGACTGGCGCCGATCGAGCAGATTGTTGAGCAAAATCTACCCAGCAACCGAGTCGATCGAACTGCGTCGGTCTGTCCGGAACAAGTACGACCGCTAAACTTTGCCGATCGCGTCCGGAACCTCCAGGATTGGAAGATTTGAAACCATAACTGTCCCGTTGCAAGTGCAGCACAAAGGCACGCCGAACTAACCAATCCCAAGGCGATCGCATACCGGAACTCGAAAGCCTACATAATTAGACTTGAATTGCCAAAATCGAAAAATACCCTGAAACGATCTGCGTTTATCTGTCTTTATCTGTCTGACATCTGCGGTTTCGGGAACGATCGAAGACTTATGCAATTCAAGTCTATTCAAAAAAAACAATATAAAGCCCTCCTAGAAAGACGGGGCTTCTACCCATTTTTCTGATGACAGAAACTAACTTGAATCTCCAGCCAGACTACTGGAATAAGATTTGGCAAGAAGAAGGCCGCGGAACTTGGCGTCGATATCCCGGCTGCTTCGGCAGAGTTTGTTGGGCCGTCGGACACGGGCTGGAAGTTTTAGAACTCGGATGCGGTTCAGGTGTCCTGGCTTCTCAGTTGTTAGAGTTTGGCAATTCAGTAACTGGGTTAGATATTTCCGAAGCTGCGATCGCCCAACTTCCCAAACAGATCTCAGGGGTAGTCTCAACTTTACCCGAAATTCCTTTTCCCGATCGCAGTTTTGATGTTGTAGTAGCAACAGAAGTTTTGGAACATATCGACGACGATCGAGCGTGCGTGATAGAAATAGTTAGGGTGTTGCGATCGGGCGGCAGAGCTTTTTTTGCCGTACCCAACGATTGCCTCGGCCCTGATGAAGAACCAGAGCACGTTCGCAAGTACACTCCAGAAAGCCTAATGGATTTACTCTTGCCTTACGGCGACGTTTTTACGGAAACATTTATTGATGAGTTCAGTGTTGGCAGAGATCTTATTGCTCTACCAAGCATTTTAGCCGCACTCTACCTTCCCAGCGACAACTAACTTGTTTGAGTTGCAAGATATCAGGATAAAAAATGAGCATTAGGGCAGCACTCGGACAAAAACCATTTTTATCTTTTTGTGCGATCGTCAAAAATGAAAGCGAGAATTTAGCGCGCTGTTTGGCTAGCGTTCAACCCTACGTTGATGAAATAATTGTAGTCGATACGGGTTCTCAGGACGGTACGCCGGAAATTGCCACTCAGTACGGAGCAAAAGTGGGATATTTTGAGTGGTGCGACGATT
Organism: Microcoleus sp. PH2017_08_TRC_O_A; assembly: GCF_020738665.1. NCBI lineage: Bacteria > Bacillati > Cyanobacteriota > Cyanophyceae > Oscillatoriales > Microcoleaceae > Microcoleus > Microcoleus sp. PH2017_08_TRC_O_A. Next base: position 53,912 of record NZ_JAEQCE010000014.1, on the reverse strand, counting down.
TTGCGACGGCGCGGAATTATGCTTTATCTTTAGTGACGGGTGAGTGGATTTTAGTGCTGGATGCAGATGAGGAGTTAGTTGTCACATCAGTAGATTTTAGAGAAACCCTCAAATCGCAGCCCGAAGCGCTGGCTTATTCAATAATTAGAACAGAAGTAAGGCATCAAGCGGGAATGACTCCGCTACACATGATCCGCTTGTTTCGCAATCTCCCAGAAATTAGATATGTCGGTCGTTTTCACGAGCAAATCCAGTATCAAAACCGCAGTTTTAGCGACAGTGCAGTCAGCAGTTTAGATAGTGTCAGAGTATTGCATCACGCTAACAGCCACCAACAAGTCGCCGCCAAAGTTGTCAACCGCAATATTCCCATCTTAGAGCTGGCCCGACAAGAAGAAGGGCTTAGTCTCATGCTATTGTACTCCCTAGCTGGGATGTACGGCTCAGCGGGCGAGGACGAGAAAGCGCGAGACTGCTGGGAGGAAGCATTAGAAAGATTGTTTCCGCATTTGATAGACGGCAACCCTCCAGAAGAATTTGGTTTCATTCCCTCCTTAGTTTTTACTTTAGCAGGGCGATCGCTCCAAAATCGAGATTACGAAACAACCGTGTTACTGTGTCAGCGAGGTCTAGAATGGTGTCCCAACTATCCTCCCCTAAATTATATAGCTGGCATGACATTAATTAATCTAGGATTTCCGTTAGGTGCCGTTGCTTACTTTGAGAATTGCCTGAAACTGGGTAAAGATAACAGCTACTATACAAGAGAGCCTTTCGAGCCAAGTTTCACCACCACCGACCCGGCTTGCTGTTTGGGTCTAGCTTATATTAACCTGAAGCGCTGGTCGGATGCAGTATCGGCATTTGAACTAGCGCTGACTTTCGATGAAAACTGCACAGCAGCCCAGGAAAATTTAGCAAAAATCCGACAAAGCTTCAATCAGTAAACGGCTAAACATGACACTAAACAAAGTTCAATTACCGCGATTTCTCAACATTGCCTCACCGTCAAGCCTGTCAATGAAAATGATGTGGGCGGGTTTGGCAATAACTGCCTTATTTATCATAGTAGCAACCTTATCTCCCGTCATGCAAGGTTGGGGATGGCTGCAAAATCCTACCGATGCTTTGATTAACCCGATTCACGAACCGCCGTCGGCGAATTATTGGTTCGGTACCAGCCGCAGCGGCTACGATGTTTTTTCGCGCACGCTGTTTGCTTCGCGGGCGGCTTGGCAAGTCGTGATTTTAGCCACAGCGTTGAGTTTGTTTATCGGCGTGCCGCTGGGTTTGGTTAGCGGTTATTTGGGCGGCAAGCTCGATCGCGTGCTGTTATTTTTAATGGATACAATTTATACGTTGCCGGGATTGCTGCTTTCGTTAACTTTAGCATTTGTCGTGGGAAAAGGAGTATTGAATGCTGCGATCGCCCTGAGCATTTCCTACATCCCTCAATACTACCGCGTCGTCAGGAATCACACCGCCAGCGTCAAAACCGAATTATTTGTCGAAGCCGCCCGCGCCATGGGTGCTGACACTTGGACAGTGTTGTCGCGCTACCTGTTTCTCAACGTAATTCAGAGCGTACCGGTGCTGTTCGCGCTCAACGCCGCCGATGCAATTCTAACATTAGGAGGCTTAGGATTTCTCGGTTTGGGACTTCCCGAAGAAACTCCGGAATGGGGACACGATTTGCGTTTAGCTTTAGATGCGCTACCTACGGGCATTTGGTGGACGGCTTTGTTTCCCGGTTTGGCAATGACTTTAATGGTTGTTGGGCTGTCTTTGGTGGGAGAAGGATTGAACGAATTTGTCAATCCCCGGCTGCGGAACCAGCAGTAATAGGAAAGATTGGTTCGTAGTGAGGACTTCAGTCCTTTCTTCTCTTATAATTATAGTCCTACAAAAAGGTTCGTAGTGAGGACTTCAGTCCTTTCTTCTCTTATAATTATAGTCCTAAAAAAGGTTCGTAGTGAGGACTTCAGTCCTTGCCTTTCTCAATACTCTAGTCTAAAAAGGTTTGATCGTTCGGACTTGGGTCCTTTCTTTTCCGAGGACTAAAGTCCTGACTACGAACTGTTTGACAAGCAAACGCAAAAGATGAAATACCAAACATTTCTCGAACACATATCCGAGTTGTACAATAACTGGGGGACACCGCAAGCCGAACCAAAATCCAGTCAATTTCAGCAAATAATCAACTCTCTGCAAACCACAACGACAGCCAATGCAATGCAGTTGCTAAATTTTGCTGTCGAATGTATGTCTCCCGAAGAAATTTACTGCGAAATCGGCTGCTTTCAAGGCGGCAGCTTAATCGGTACGCTGCTAAATCATTCACAAATAACCGCTTGTGCCGTTGATGACTTTTCGGAATTTGATACTTTTGGCGACAGCAGCGATAATTTAGGAGAAAACCTAGCCAACTTTAATATATCGGAACAAGTTGTTTTTTGCAATCAAAATTTTGAGGAATTTTTCTGGGATTTGCGGGAAATGCAATCTGCCGATCGCATTGGTGTATTGTTTTATGATGCCGCTCACGATTATCGATCGCACTTACTAGCTTTACTTTTATCCAAACCTTTTTTAGCAGACTCGGCACTGATTGTCGTCAGCAATAGCAATTGGGAGACTCCGCGTCAAGCCAACTGGGATTTTATCGCCGCCCACCCTCAATGCCAACTGCTATTTGATTTTTCTGCACCTGAATTTAGCGATGCTTGGAATGGCTTGCAGGTTTTTAGTTGGGATGTCGTCAATACATCCGGCAATTACGAGTGGTCAACTTTTCAGCAATTGGGCAGTCGAGCTGCGATTCAATCAATTTACGATTTGCAGCAATCCGATCGAAAAAAAATCACCGCAGAGCTGTACAGTCAAGCTTTAAACCTGCACCAAGCCGGACAATTTATAGCAGCAGAGGAGAAGTACAAGCAGGTTTTGCAGTACGATCCAAATCAAGTAGATGCTTGGCAAAATCTCGGTACACTTTATTATGCCACAGAGCGGTATCGAGAAGCGCAAGATCTGCTGAGCGAATGTTTGGCGGTGGATTCCTCCGTAGCTGGCGCTCATTACAGCTTGGGCTTGGTGTTGGAAAAAACCGGGGATGTTATCGGTGCCGTAAGAGCTTATCGAGAGGCGATCGCCCTCGAACCCAACTGCATTGATGCTTATAATAATTTAGGCAATATTTTAGGACAAATCGGCGATGTCGATCGAGCTGAGTCAATTTACCGTCAAGCGATCGCACTTAATCCCGCTCATTTTGGCAGCTATCTGAATCTGGGAAACTTGCTACTGTCGAAAACAGAAGTCGATCGCGCGATCGAGCTTTACGAAACTGCCCTGCAATTGCAGCCCGATGCTGCTGAAGTTGTCGCCAATCTCGACTTTGCCCGCCGTCTCAAAAATGACCCAATTCAAGCATACCTTTATTTTGGCAACGATTGCTATGGGCGCGGTGAATATCAACAAGCCGTTATCGAGTACAGGAAATTTTTAGAAGTTCAAACAGGCGACCTTCAATTATACTTGAATTTGGCTGAGTGTTACCAACATTTAGATGAATATGCAGCCGCCATTCAAGTTTGCCGGGAGGCGATCGAGCTTTATCCAGCAGACGCCAGTCTTTACCGCAATTTAGTCTTGGCTTTGGTAGCATCCGGGAGAAATTCAGAAGCGATCGCAATTGCGACCGATGCGTCGAGTTTATTTCCCGAAGACAGCTTTTTTAATCCGGGACAGTATTTAATTCTGCCGGTGATTTATCAAAGTGTAGAGGAAATAGCTGTTTATCGCGATCGGTTCGAGACGGGAATCAAACTGTTAATCCAACAAACCAACCTCGATACAGATGCAGGCCAACAAAAAGCCTTAACAATTATCAGTCAGCACACCAACTTCTTTCTAGCTTACCAAGGCGGCAACGACTTAGATATCCAGAAACAGTACGGGCAATTTGTTCGCAAAGTCATGGCTGCTAACTACCCGCAGTGGGTAAAGGATTTACCGCTACCTCCCCCCAGCCAAACCGGCAAAATTCGCATCGGCTACATCTCTGGCTGCTTGTGGGGACATACAGTCGGCAAATTAACCCTCGGCTGGCTGCAACACAGCAGCAGCGAATTTGAAGTATATTGCTATCAAATTACTGAGACGCAAGACAAATTTACTCAACAGTTCCGATTTTACAGCGATACTTTCCACTACATCCCCGGCAACTTAGAATTAATCTGCCAACAAATTATTGCTGACCAATTACACGTACTGGTTTTCCTCGATATTGGGCTGCAACCGCAAATGACTCAACTTGCAGCCTTGCGCCTTGCTCCCATTCAGTGTACCTCCTGGGCGCATCCGGTGACTTCAGGATTGCCCACCGTCGATTACTTCCTCTCCAGCGACTTGATGGAACCGGAAAATGCTGTTTTGCACTATTCAGAAAAATTAATTCGCTTGCCGAATATTGGCATTTCTTACCCGCAGCCCACGATTCCTAGCACAACGGCCACTCGTGCAAATTTTTGCCTGCGGGAGGGGGCTGTTGTTTATCTCTGCTGTCAAACTCTCTGCAAATACCTGCCGCAGCACGACTACATATTCGCGGAAATTGCCCGACAGGTTCCTCAAGCTCAGTTTGCCTTTATATCACGTCCGAATGTTGATATTGGTAAACTGTTTCAGCAGCGCCTCCAGCGGACTTTTGCTAAGTACGGTTTGGATAGCGCTGATTTTTGCGCGATTTTACCTAAAATGGATGAGAAAGCTTATTGGAATCTTCAACTTTTGTCTGATGTTTTTCTCGACAGTTTCGGTTGGTCTGGAGGTCACACGACTTTGGAAGCGATCGCCTGCAATTTACCAATTGTCACTTGTCCGGGAGAATTTATGCGGGGCCGCCATTCCTCTGGGATTTTGGAAATGCTCGGAGTGACCGAAACAGTTGCTCAAACCGCAGCAGAATACGTAAAAATAGCTGTGAGGCTGGGCTTAGAATCGGAATGGAGGCAGAGTATTGCCGATCGAATTTTGCAAAGACAAGGGCGTCTGTACGGCGATAAAACTTGCGTCGCAGCCCTTGAAGCTTTTTATTATCGTGCAGTTGAGTCAGTTTAATTATTCGATCGCGGTTGTCGGAGGTTTGGAGTCGCCAAGCGGTGATTGAGTGCCCAACAGGAGTGGCGATCGCGATCGGTTGCACAGTTGTTTTTAATAGGATAATGATGGCGGCAAATTTTTTGTCCTTGCCACCAACCTTTATACTTAAGCCTGAGTCTGGTTTTGCCGCTCCCTGTTTTCCAACAGAAGACAACTGTTTTGTCAGATCCTAGTCCCGATCCCATGAATCATTCCCCATGCCCAATCCCCAATCTTGCATCTAAAATAGCATGAGTTGGTTTTAAATACAGCAGGTCATCCCGTAATATTACTTAGTATTGCGGAGAAAAGGTTCATCGCGTCTTTATATTGCAGCGGATATTTTTTAATTAAGTATAAAGTTGCACGTCTTTTCAACAATCAGGTCAGACAATTTTCGATTTGAGATTTTCGATGGAATCAGCTATACCATGATGGTTGGGATCGCGGGTCTACCATCGCATTTTTTGAGGGAACAGGTGTCGGTTGAACGGCTAGCTCCTCTCAAGAGAGCTTGGAGTTTCTCAAATCCATCAAGTGTCGCCATGGAGGCGATCGCCCGTGAGGAAGATCTGCCTCGGCGAGATCGAGGTAAACTTAGTAATATTGGACTTAAGTTGTTTCTGAGATTAAAATGAATGTAGATATTAGCTAGAGAGACAAGCAATCCCCGAACAGTTCGCAGCGTAACAATTACCGCAGGAGCGAACTCTTAGCAAACTTTCTCATTCTGGCTGTTATCTCTGAGACCGCAAAGCTCACAGACAAGCTTAAATGAGAATGTGACGTTACGAACTTAATGTGATGTAATGTCAAAAGCAGCCCCAATTTTTCAAAATTGAGCTAACTTAACAAAGAAAGCCCCTGTTGCACTACTAAACCCGCAACGCTTCATTGGGGGCGATCGTCGGTCTCTCATGAGAGAGTTGCCGACTTACAACTAAAGCTCACAAGCTTTATTCAATCGCAGATTGCGTATGATTCAATTCAGGGAAACAGGGTAAAGATGGGTGCATCTACACGGATTGTATTGGTCTCAATTCCGGCAAGTCAAAAATTGTCTGCTAACTCTCTGGCAGACTGCGCCGCAGCCTTTAACCCAGATATCCACACAAAACAGCGCCGTTCGATCGCGCCCAAGTTTTTCCGGGCCGTTCTCAGGATTTAGCTGAGCCAGACATGAGTCAGTATTGTCAAGCTAAGCTGACAAAGTTTTCTAGGTTCTTGACAAAAAACGGAAAACAACTTCCATTTTTTGTGAGAACGGCTACAATCGTAAGGGTCTTTCCAAGATCCGATTCTCACAGTTTGGTGCTTCGACTCTCTGCTGTTACATTTGAGGCAGCAGACCCGCATCCAAGGTGGCGAAAATTTGCCGTGCAACTGTGATGTCTGACGACCAGAGTGAAAGCAGCAAGCAAATCAAAAGTTGGACACCCATAACAGAAAAGTTAGAGGGTTCCGTGCCAGAAAACTTGTACGGGTAAAACATCGAAGTGCCGAGTAAAAAAGCCAGTATTTTTTGAGGTGCGATCGCATCTCCGGGTTTGCTTTTCTGGGTCAGGTATCGCAGACGATGCGTTAACTAGCCCAAACAAGAAAAAGCCGCACGCTCAATCCGAGGTTGCGACGTTAAAGTCGGCGATCGAGTGAATGCGCTGGCTACTTCTTTCCCAGAGCTCGAACTTTGACTCATAAAATTGGTGCGGTTTCGGTTACTGCTTCACTTAGCAGACCGAAAATTCCACGATTTCTTCCTGCGGGAATGTCAATACTGGCTAACTTGTCTAAACTACAAACAGACACTATTCCACTGTTATTTATTCTTTAATTCAGGAGCATGAGGAAGGCGGCATGATCCAGGCTAACACCGTACTCGAAACCAAAATTACACCCAAAATGGAAACTATCGAGTTGCTGAGGAACGCCGAAAGCGTTCTACCTGAGAGCGAGTTGGAACTCTTTATCGACGAAGAAGACGATCGAGAAGATTTTCTAGACAACCCGTCTGAGGAGGACGACACTAAAGCTGGCAAAGGCGCGAAAGCCCGCCGTCGGGCTCAGGCAAAGAAAAAGCATTATACAGAAGACTCTATTCGTCTCTACCTGCAAGAAATCGGTCGGATTCGACTGTTGCGAGCAGACGAAGAGATTGAACTCGCCCGCAAGATTGCAGATTTGCTGGAATTGGAGCGAGTTCGAGAACAATTGCTCGAAGAGTTAGACCGCGAACCTAAAGACAACGAATGGGCTACTGCTGTAGACATGGCACTACCTGCATTCCGTCACCGACTCCACGTTGGTAGGCGCGCCAAGGAGAAGATGGTGCAATCAAACCTGCGTTTGGTGGTGTCGATCGCCAAAAAGTACATGAATCGCGGTTTGTCTTTCCAAGATTTGATTCAAGAAGGCTCTTTGGGTCTAATCCGGGCTGCTGAAAAATTCGACCACGAAAAAGGCTACAAATTTTCCACCTACGCAACTTGGTGGATACGTCAAGCCATCACCAGAGCAATCGCCGATCAATCCCGGACTATCCGCCTCCCGGTTCACCTTTACGAAACCATCTCGCGGATCAAAAAAACTACCAAGCTGCTTTCTCAGGAAATGGGCCGCAAGCCTACGGAAGAAGAAATCGCCACCAAGATGGAGATGACCATCGAGAAGTTGCGCTTTATTGCTAAATCCGCACAGTTGCCAATTTCTTTAGAAACTCCGATCGGCAAAGAGGAAGACTCGCGTCTGGGAGACTTTATTGAATCTGACGGGGAAACGCCAGAAGATCAAGTCTCAAAGAACTTGCTCAGGGAAGATTTGGAAAGCGTTTTGGACACTCTCAGCCCCCGAGAACGGGATGTACTGAGGCTGCGTTACGGCTTAGATGACGGACGGATGAAGACCTTGGAGGAAATTGGTCAAATCTTTAACGTCACTCGCGAGAGGATTCGCCAAATCGAGGCTAAAGCCCTGCGGAAATTGCGCCATCCCAACCGTAACAGCATCTTAAAAGAATATATCCGCTAGAGCATTTGTCTCGCATCACCCAAAAGAGTGATTTGCTCTTTTGGGGTGGAACCCCCTACCCCAAAAAGAGCGATCGCTGTTAAACATTGTACTGCTCAATGCACGACGGCAATTAGCTATTTGCTGCGGGTAAATTCTCCTGCAAAAATTGCGCTGCTAAAAACGCACGGGCAAAATTTTGGGAGTCCCCAAAAGAACTCCCAAGCTTTGCAGTGTCTGAAAAGTTTTAACTAGAAAATTAGATCAGGCCCCAGAAGTGCAGCACGCCTTGACCGGAAACCAATTCAATGATGACAGCGGCAGAGAAACCAATCATTGCTAAACGACCGTTCCAATTTTCAGCACCTGCGCTGAAGCCCCAGTTCCAAGCGTTGCGTTTTTGTTCTTGCATAGTGCGAACTCCCTTCATTAACTTTTGTAAGGCTCATGTTAATTAATATAACAGTTACTTGAAAAAAATGCAAGTTTGTGATGCGTGATATCGATCGCAAAGGTCGATCGACCTTTCTCCTGTTTCCTACCGAGGAAAAATCGCCAATTCGGTATCAGGATCGAACAAGTGAATTTTGTCATGGGCGATCGCCAGCCAAAGCTCCTCGCCAACACGGATCGATCGCTCGGGAGGCACCCGCACCTGCATCCGCACAGCCCGATCGTCAGTCAAACACACCCGCAAATAAGTTTCGTGTCCCAAAGCCTCCACAATTTCCACTTGTACCGACAAATTTTTGGTAGCAGGAGGGTTAATGCTGAGATGTTCCGGGCGAATGCCCAAAATCAGTCCTCGCCCGTCATATTTTTGTAGATTTTTCGCCCAAATATCGGGTAAAGTAAAGCGAAACTGCGGGTGAGAAATCAACAGCGGCGCGGTAAACTGCACGGGCAAAAAATTCATCGGCGGAGAACCGATAAACTCAGCCACAAATAGATTAGCTGGCTTGTTGTAAAGCTCTAGAGGCTTAGCGACTTGCTGAAGCTGGCCAGCATTCATAATCGCAATGCGATCGCCCATAGTCATCGCCTCAGTTTGGTCGTGAGTCACATAAATAGTGGTAGTGCCCAACTGCCGCTGCAACTGCACAATTTGCGATCGAGTTTCCGCCCTCAACTTCGCATCAAGATTCGATAGCGGTTCGTCCATCAAAAACACTTCAGGATTTCGAGCCATCGCCCTACCCAAAGCCACCCGCTGCTTTTGTCCTCCCGAAAGTTGTTTCGGCAAGCGATTTAAAAGCGGTTCTATTTGCAATAATTGAGCAACCGCCCTAACTCTTTCTCCTACCGCCTTTTCCCGTTCCGACAAATAGCGCAAACCCGGAGGAAGCTTGCGAGTTGCTCCCACTAAAAAGTCCTCCCCTAAAGTATATATTCGCTCTTTGCTTACAGTATTAGAAGCTAAATAATCGATCGCCTCTTCTATCTTATTCCTGATTAGTTCTACCTTCTCCCTTCTTCCTTTTTCTGTCACTGTCACTGTCTCTGCTTCCTCATTCCTTCTTCCCTCTTCCCTCTTCCCTCTTCCCTCTTCCCTCTTCCCTCTTCCTTCTTCCTTCTTCCCTCGGACTTCTTCCTTCTGTGAGCGGCGCAATCCAAAGGCGAGATTATCGTAGACTGTTAAGTGAGGATAGAGAGCATAATTTTGAAACACCATAGCGATATCTCGGTCTTTTGGAGGTAAATCATTAACGAGCCGATCGCCAATCCAGATATTGCCGGCTGTCAAAACTTCCAAACCTGCGATCGATCGCAGCAAAGTGCTTTTTCCGCAGCCCGAAGGCCCCACCAACACCATGAATTCCCCGTCGAGGACGGTCAGGTTAATCCGCCGCAAAACAGTGTTAGACGAAGAGCTAGGAGTCTCTGTTGAGACACTTTCTGCGACGTTGTTTGCTACTTTTTCCTGTTCTCCTTGGCGGAGGGGAAAACTTTTGTAGATATTTTCTAATACAACTTGCGCCATCAAACGATTTTAGATTTTAGATTTGGAGGAAGGAAGAAGGAAGAAGGAAGAGGGAAGAGGGAAGAATAATGGGAGAATTTCATTTTTGTAAAAATAATTTTTTCTTTTAGTGTGATCGTCCCCGGTCGCTTGCCGATCTAACCCTCGCGAGCGGGGACAGCACTATAAAAACAAAACTGAGATGCTCCCCAAATAATTACCCATTACCAATGACTACTGACTATTGACTACTGACTACTGACTATTGACTACTGACTACTGACTACTGACTACTGACTATTGACTATTGACTACTGATAACCTTGATAATTCTTTCACCAGGATTGAGGTCAAAAACCCGATCGCCCGGAGCATCCTTCCCCCAAAAAGCTATAGCATCAGTAGTCGATCGCAGCAGGCGGCCAGCAGTCGTAAAAAGTTTAACATCCGTACCCGGAACAGCCCGCAGCAATCCAACCAAAGCATCTTTAGGCTCTGCAAAGCGAAAAGCTTGAGTGCCAATTTCGCCGCGGTTAGTCAGCCTGACAGAACCCGCAGGCATTCGTTTAGCCCAACCCAACTCCGAAATTAGCACCAGACTGTCCTCCCGGTCGATCGTAATACAACCCACCAACTGTTCCTGCTTCCGCAACCTGGTGACTTGAGAACCCTGGGCGGTGCGGCCCATGGGCGGCAGTTGTTCGTCATCAACATCAAATCGGAGGACTCGACCTCCCGAAGTTGCGACGACCACTTGGTCGCCAACTTTGCTGAGACTAGCATTACGCAGTCGATCGTCCTCCTTGAGTTTAACAACAGTCACGCCGCGATTAGTCAGCTCAGCAAATTCCTGCATCGGCAAGCGCTTAATTTTGCCTTGTTGAGTCAGAGTTACTAAATCCGCAGCCTCCGAATTTTCCGGCAAAATAAAGTGTGCAACTGTGATTTCCGAGAAAGCACGACCTGCACTTTCTTTAGTAGCACTGGGCGACAACAAACTAACAATCGGCGTTCCCCGGTCTTTTTGGCTGCTACTAGGAATATCAGCCACTTTCAGCGGATAAGCTTTGCCGTTAGGAATTAAGACGACCAAAGTGCGATCGGTTTTTGTCAGGTTTGCCGTCACAATAAAATCTTCATTTTTTTCTAAAGCTGAAACCGATTTTTCGCGACTTTTCGAGCGCGGGCGTTCCGCAGCGGGCAATCGTCTCACGTACTGCTTGTGCGAAAATTCAACAATAGTTTCCTCCGGTTCAATATCGGGCAATAAATTAGGTGAAATTGTTGCCGGCAACAAAGGCTTCACACCAGCATTTTTCTTGCCAGCCGGTTGTGTTTGAGCAGTTCTGGCGCGTCCGGTTCCATTGGCAAATTTAGTGCGACGTTCGTCAGCGTACTTGCGTTTTAGCGATCGCAATTCCTTCTTTAAAGCCTTCAAAAGTTCGCGCCTGTCGCTCAACAACCGCTGCAATTCTTGAATATTCCCCATCAACTCATCCAACTCAGACTGCAAATTTTGCCTTTCCATACCAGTCAGCCGACGCATCGGCATCGCCAAAATCGCATCAGCTTGACTTTCGCTCAGATTAAGGCGAACTTGGAAAGTTTGCTTAGCAGTAGTCCCGTCAGGAGCATTTCTGAGAATGTCGATCGCAGTATCAAGATTTGTCAAAGCCAACATTAAGCCTTGGACAATGTGACAGCGACGTTCTGCCGCCTGCAACTCGTAATTGTAGCGGCGGGTGAGAGTCACTTCTCGGAAATCGAGAAATTCTTGCAACAATTGTCTCAAGGTCAACTGTCGGGGTTGACCGTTGACAATTGCCAGCAAAATCGCGCCAAAATTTGTTTGCAGGTCAGTTTGTTGGTAAAGACGAGCCAGCACCGCCTCTGGAGTAAATTCTCGTTTAAGTTCAATTACAACTCGAATGCCTTCGCGATCGCTCTCGTCACGCAAATCAGAAATACCGTCGAGGCGGCCGGCATTCACCAACTCCGCCACCTTTTCAATCCAAGCTGCCTTATTTACCTGAAACGGAAACTCCGTCACGACGATCGCCGTTTTAGTTCGTACCTTGCGATTCCCAGGCACTTCTTCCACCCCAGCTATACCCCTGACCGCAATGCTACCTCGACCCTTAGTGTAGGCATCAACAATGCCCTCTGTAGAGACGATTTCCCCTCCGGTCGGGAAATCTGGGCCCGGAATTAGTTCGATCAACTTCTCATCCGAGATCTCCGGATTTTCAATCAAAGCAATTAAACCGTCTACCACCTCGCCCAAATTGTGCGGCGGGATATTAGTAGCCATCCCGACAGCAATGCCAGTACAACCGTTGAGCAACAGAAACGGCAACTGAGCAGGGAGCGCCGTCGGTTCCTGCTGCGAACTGTCAAAGTTATTAGTAAAATCAACAGTTGCGTCACCGACTTGGGTTAGCATGGCTTCGTGGGCGATCGATGCCAGTCTAGTTTCCGTGTAGCGCATCGCAGCAGCAGGGTCATTGTCCACCGAACCGAAATTGCCGTGACCCGCCAGCAAAGGATAGCGGCTCGAAAACTCCTGAGCCATTCGCACCAGAGCGTCGTAAACCGATTGGTCGCCGTGGGGGTGATATTTTCCCAAAACATCTCCAACTACCCGGGCGCACTTGCGGTAAGGTCGGTCTGGTGTCAAACCGAGTTCGTGCATCGCGTACAAAATTCGACGGTGCACAGGTTTTAAACCGTCGCGGACATCAGGCAAAGCTCGCCCGACGATCACACTCATGGCATATTCGAGGTACGATTGCTGCATCTCGGCGTGCAGAGGCGTAGAAATTACTTGCCCGGAAAGTAGGTTGAGTTGTTTAGCCATGAGTCCTTATGTCTAATTACTAGATAGCAGAATATCGGAGTATTCTGGGGTGAAACGGAGTGAACTAAAATCGATATGAGTAGCCGTCCTGTCGGTGAATAAACTTCACGTTTTTTATGGTAGAAACTCCAATACGAAACTGATTAATTAAAACCTCAAAACCCTTTGCAGTAGGTTTTTTCACTCGCGCCGTATAGGTTCCGGCTCGTGAATTCTTGCGGTCAGTATCCAGCGTGAACTTAACTGTATCGCCTGTTTTGACGTGCTTGTATCGTACTCGTGTATTTTTCACTGCTGGGAACCCGTGTTTGTTGACTCGTATTTCCTGCCTTGTGCCGTGCCCAAAACACGTGACAATCAGAGGCTGAGTTGTTCTCAATTGAATCGAGCGACCAGATTTCCCGACACAGGCGGCATCAATGCTATGTGACTTCTCTAAGCCCTGTTGAGTGCGGTTGAATTTAGTTCTGCCGCCCGTCCAACACTTCACCGTGTCGCATAGCTCTTTTGCCATCCTGACAATGGCAAAACGGGTTGAATTCACTGCTGCTGCATCTTTAAGGGGTTGCTTGGCTTGTGCAAGAATACGTTGTAGCAGGTCGGGTTTGCCCGAAAGGAAATCTTGGATATCGCGATTCCCCTTCTTCTGGTTGCACGGAACACAGGAAAGAGCAAGGTTGCTGACTCGGTTTGACCCACCTTTTGATTTAGCCTGAATGTGTTCTACTTCCAGGGGGGTATCGGTTGCACCGCAGTACGAGCATTTTTGTTCCCACTTTTCTAGTAGATATTGCTTCACCTCATAGCCAGCCAGTTCACCCGCTTGATATTGCACTCCACTAATCTCAGGATTCTGCATCAGTTGTGTGTCAAACCGGACTTGCTCAATCTCAATCTCAGTGATGGGACTGTAGCGCATGAATCGCTTAATCCAAGTTTCTACCGTTTGAACTCTATGTCGCAAGCTGGGGGCTAACCATCCTGTAGGCTGCTTTCGATTAAAACGCTTTGCTCGATATCTAAGATTGCGCGAACGCCGCGAGCCTCGCACGCTAGCCCGTTGTTTGAGGTCAGCGCTGATTTGCAATCCTCGATGCTTTAGTTCCATGCCGAAGACAATATCTTCACCGCATTGAATGGCGAAACCCGTCCATTTAGAACCTGGATCTATTTTGAGCCGATAGGGTTTGAGTGTGGGATTGAGAATCTGTTGCTTGAGGACGATCGCAAACGGATATGATCTGTACACCGCTGCTTTTTGTTTGGTCAACAGCTCTCTAGCACGGGCAGGATGCACCATGTTGAGGAACGTCCTGTCGTGATTCAACAGGAAAACGTAATTAGCTTGAATTTGCATTTCTGCATCTGGGGACTTGGTAATGTTTGCATCGATTGGCTTACAGGCTTGTTACCAGGGTGCGGTGTTCCACGTTCAGAAGCTACGCGATGTTCCTCCCCTGACGCTTGAATCTTGCCCGAATTGATTGAGTCATGACCCTCCAGCGGCTATCACACTCTTGGTGTGTGTGAAATCTGGTGTAGCAGGGTACTCCGAATTACTCCGTTTCCCTCGAATTACTCCGCTTCTTTGCTACTCTATGTTGCCGACCTTTGTGCCTACCTGTCTATTTACCCGCCGCGAGAAGGTTGATTCACAGTCATACTTTTCCTTATAATCGCTCACAAAGGCAGATCGTTCAGAATTCAGCCGGGTCAAATCTATCCGGGCGAACTCTCAAGCCTCTGACACCAGCTCGATAGCGGTCAAAACTGAGAATGGCGAATCCCCAACCATCCCCGCTATATTGGGTACTCCGATCCGAATGGGAAGGCCCGAGTAGGTCAATCAACATTGCTTGACTCTAAGAGCAAGAAAGAAAATAATTGTCAAGGCTCCGGGACTCCCATAGCAGTTACAAAAAGTAATGGAACTGCCCTCAACCTCAGTCCACCTTCATACCCCTATCCGAGCGATCGTCCCCAGTCTAAAATCTAAAATCTAAAATGGTACAAGTTGGAGTCCTGACCACAAGAGAGGATAAGCAGTAGCAATCCCGAAATTGTCTGCGATATTCGGGGGAGAGAGGGAGATTCTCGGTCGTCGGGGAGAAAATGTAACCGTGAAGGGGAATAGAGAATTCAAATATACAATTTAAATCGACAACAGGTTACTAAAAACTTGCTACCGGGGGATCGTGAGACGAGCGTCAGTGTCAGGTCTAGTTCTAAAAAACAACTAAACACTCTATCTAAGGTAGACAATTATTTGAAATATTCTAGTAGACTGTGGTAGATTGTAGTAATATCAATAGGTTCACCCTATTTTACGTTAAAGCATTTCCGCATCTAAGCGCGGATGTATTGTAGCAGACTGACTGAAGAATATACATCTAAAACCTGTTCAAAGTATGGACAGAACCACAAAAAGTTAGAAGGTAACCAACAGTTTGTCCTTCTTGCGGTCATGGCATCGGGCGTGATATGAATGGCACTTTTAGCCTTTTTTTAAAGGCTGTGACAGATCCGCGACACAAAGGCGTAAGATTGCATCTTACCAATTGTGCCATACACAGTAAAGGTTGATTTTCAGCTTCTACCGGGTTAAATGTATCTGTTTGTTTGTATGTAGTAGTCTAAATGATGGTAATGGATGCTTCTGGGCATCTGTACACCCTCTCACGGTAGTCGCTCAAGGAATATATGCGGGTTTTGCAGGGTTCCCGGCTGATGGCGCTAAAAACTCTGCATTTTTGACGGGGAATCTAATCCTCGTGCCGTGTTCCTCTTTTGACTCATGTCGCAAAGTTTCCATACTTCCCATATTTATTTATGAAAACCGTTCTGATTGTAGAGGACGATTTGGTTAATGCTCGAGTTTTTTCCAAAATACTTACTAAGCGGGGGGGCTTAGCTGTCAAGCACACGGAAAATGTTGAAGAGGTGATGCAGATTGCTGCGGCCGGCCAAGCTGATTTGATTTTAATGGACGTGTCTCTTTCGCGCAGCGTGTACCAGGGAAAATCTGTTGACGGCATTAAGATTACTCAACTGCTGAAAGCTGACCCGCAAACCGCCTCGCTGCCGATTATATTGGTGACGGCTCACGCGATGGCCGGTGATAGAGAAACTTTTCTGGATCAAAGCGGTGCCGACGGTTACATCTCTAAACCCGTAGTAGACCATCAAGAGTTTGTCGATCGGATCAAGGCTTTGCTCCCTGAGTAAGCGAACCATATTTGAAGCAGGAAGTTCAGCAACGGATTCGTCGGCTGTCGGATGTAACAAATGTAACGGAGGGAAGCCACGAAGTTTGTAGTTTAATACGCTTGGGTTAGCGGTCTTTTACCGAAAACTTGGCTTCTTCAGCCCCGTCCTTCTAGGACGGCTTTTATTTGATCGACTTTTTAAGAAAAGTCTTGATATTTCTTAAAGACCTAGTGTTCAATCTAACCTACGAATTCGTGCTTAAACCCACATCAGAACAAATAGTTATTTTCGCAGACTGGCTTGAATAATGCGAGCGTGTTTATAATACCATTTTGACAAAAGATTGCGACATAATAAATGTTTTGTTTGGTCGCTTGTACCATTGTGGTCAGGTGCGGCTCTGTCAAATTGTCGATATATAGCTACGAATTTTTCGTGGATCCACAGCCTACAACTAATGTTGTATTAATTTTGAAAATTGGTATTATAAGGAAGAAATAATTTTATTTATAGTTTGATTCAAACAATTAAAAATTTTAATTTTCAAGTTTTATAAAAAAACATTCGGTAAGCGGAAAACTCAGTGTCTTTAGACCTGAGATGCAAGCGACACGGGCGGTTTCAACCGCCGTGAATCTTTTTTGATTCTTAATACTTAAAACCAAAGAAAGATGTTAAAATACAAGCCAGGGAGGTGAACTAGATTGATAATAAACTATGTTTATAAGTTGCGACCCAATCAAACACAATCATCAAAAATGTCTGCTTGGATAGATATGCTGCGAAGCCAGTATAATTGGTGCTTAAATGACAGAATCTGTCAGTACAGCCAGCAGTTTATCCAAGGCAATTACTGTGACATTAGAACGAAAGGCGAAGCTTCACCATTGACCTGCTTCGTAAGTAAAAGTGGCGCAACCGGAAATCCTTGGAAAGATTCTAAGTCTGACAAAGAAGGCAAAGCTAGAAATCCTCGTCGAAGTGCTGGTGACATTCAGATTACAGCATTACCTGAGTTAAAAATGGCTAGACCTTGGTATAGTGGAATTGACTCAACAGTTTTACAACAGAATGTTAAACGCTTAGACATTGCCTACAAAAACTTCTTTGAAGGTAGGGGATTTCCTAAATTTAAAAACCGCAGCAACTTCACATCTTTTACTTTCGTGATGGGAGTAAAAATCAAGGGTAATAAAATTTACCTACCCAAACTGGGTTGGATGCGGTTTTACAACTCTCGCTCAATCCCAGATGGGTTTACCATCAAGGCTTGCGCGGTTAGAAAACGCCAGAATGGCTGGTATGTTTCTATTAGAATAGAGGATAAATCTGTACCTGAATACAGCGCTACTCCTGTTGGCGATAACCCCAAAGTAATAGGTTGCGACCTAGGAATCACTAAACTGGTTCACCTTTCTGATGGATACCAAATCAAAAATCCCAAGTTTTCGACGAACAAAAAAGCTAAGCGGACTCTAAAAATCAGACAGAGACGGGTTAGTCGCAAAATTAAGGGTAGTAAAAATCGCAAAAAAGCAGCTATTAAAGTTGGGAATTTCCATCAAAAGATTAGCGATAAGCGTCAAGCATATCAATGGAAAACTGCAAATTTAATAGTATCTCGTAACGTTGATGTAATTGCCACAGAAGATTTAAATATTTCAGGGATGATGCGCCGATGTAAAGTAAAAAGTGACGAGAAAACTGGGAGGTTTCTGAAGAATGGGCAATCCAGAAAAAAGGGATTGAATCGCGCTATGTCTGATGCAGGTTGGGGCGATTTGGGATTAAAGATTGAGTATCTGGCTGCAAAGCAAGGAAAAATCGTAATCAAAGTTAATCCTAAACACTCTAGTCAGGAATGCAGGAATTGCAGTCAGATCGATAAATCCAACAGAGATGGAGAAAAATTCATCTGTGTTGAGTGCGGATATCACGAACACGCCGATATTGGCGCTGCAAAAACGATTAGAGATCGAGCTTTGAGAATGGTACGTGGGCCAGGACGCGAAACTAGGTGCTCAACACCTAAACGCCCAAAAAATATCACCACGCTCGCAGAGCAAACGTGGTGAGTTTGGGAACCTGAGCAATCAGGATATTAAGGCCGCAATGTCTTAAGAATCTCAGTCGCTTTAGCGCTGAGAGTGTCAATGAATTCTGATTTATGCCTGCGGCTGAATATCTTCTGCCTTCTTTTTTCGGGCGATTTGATGTGCCGATCGCACTTTCGCCTGTGAATTTTGAATTTTAAGTTTTGAAACCAAAAATTTAAGATTTTTCAACCAACGCTTGCGCCTGTTGGTTGGGAGGATCTCTCAAAAATTGCCGCGCAGTTCAGGATCGCTGGCTGCGCGGCAATCTATCTCAAAACACTCGTTTTAGTCTTCGTCCTCGTCGAAGTCGTAACCGATATCATCATCATCATCGGCGATCGCGCCTAAGGAATCATCATCAGTATCAGGGACAAAATCGTCCTCATCAACCTCAACTTCCTCAAAATCCTCCTCGGAGTCAACATCAGGGGCGCGGCCGACATCAAAAGGACTCTCGATCGTATACTTGCGGCGGGCAGTGCGATCGTCCAACACGACATCTTCCTGCAAATCCTGGATGTCGTCGTCAAAGACAGCACCCTCAAAACCGGCATCTTGAACGCTGGCATCCTCATAGGCATTGAACCCAGTTCCAGCAGGAATCAGGCGGCCGATGATCACGTTTTCCTTGAGGCCGCGCAGCCAGTCGGATTTGCCTTCGATCGCAGCTTCGGTGAGCACCCTTGTGGTTTCTTGGAAGGAAGCTGCGGAAATAAAGCTGTCGGTATTGAGCGAAGCTTTGGTAATCCCCAGCAGCACCGGGGTGTAGTCGGCGGGGGCGCCGCCAGTAATCGACATGGCTTCGTTCACCTGTTCGACTTGCCGCAGTTCGACCAACTCGCCGGGGAGCATGGTGGTGTCGCCGCCGTCCTCCATGCGGACTTTGTTGGTCATCTGGCGGACGATTACTTCGATGTGTTTGTCGGAAATATCCACGCCTTGAGACTGGTACACCGATTGCACTTCGTTGACGAGGAAAGTCTGCACCTGCTGGAAACTCTCCAAAGCGGCCTCGAAGGTAGGTTGGCGCTCTTTGAGGACTTGGAAAAATACTTCGAGAATTTCGTGGGGGTTGGCGGGGCCGTCGGTTAAGGCTTCGGCGACGCCAACGCGCTGTCCGTCGGAGACGATCGGGTTTTGGCCTGGTAATAAAGGATATTGCTCGATTCGGCCGTCATCCTCGACTACGGCGAGTTCCACCACATCGTCGTCGGTGACTACCTGAGCTGTCCCCGGGCGCTTGGCTAAAATGCAAGCTTCCTTCGGTTTCCGCCCTTCGAGCAATTCCTCAATCCGGGGTAAACCTTGAATGATGTCCCCAGTTTTGGCTCGCTCGAATACGAGGATGACTAAGTTGTCGCCGCGTTGCACCAAGTCGCCGTCGTCTACGTGGAGCACCGCACCCCCGGAAACTCGGTAGGGACGGGCTACGCGCAATACTATTTTGGCTTCTTCTCCGTCATTGGAGGTTGGTATAACTTTCACGACTTGACCGGACTCTTCCAGAATTACTCCCGGCGCTACTTCTGTACCGGCTACGAGTAATTGACCGGGACTCACCTCGGGCGTACCCGCTACTGAAACTGTGACTGAATCGGCATCCCGCATGACTAACAACCGGCGGATGGGTTCGCCCTGTCCTTCGCGGATGCCCCGGACGATGCCGGCTTCTTTGCAGAGAATCTCGGTGCGGGCGACTACTGCGCTGGGGGCGATCGACTGTCCGTCTTCTACCAATAGTCTGGTGTGGGTGCTGCCTTGGGTGGGATCTGCCGATACGTCCCGCCGAATTACCAGCGATTCCAAAATCACTAACTGCAAGCGGAAAATCCGAGAAGGCGCTGGGACTTCTTCGCCTTCGACGAGAGCTAGTTCTTGCGACGCCACCGCCGCTTCTGAGCCAACCCAAGCTGGGCCGGAACCGTCGGCTCCAAAAGCTAAGGCGTCCCCATCGTCGGGCAGGAGTTCGATATCTGCTGCCAGTTGCGGCGCGCCGGAACCAATTTCTAAGATGAGCTGAGTCCGCAGCAGTTCGAGTCCTTCGACTGATTTGACGCGCTCTCCGTCTTTGTAGGGGAGGCGTTGGACTGCTTTGAGGGCGATCGACTCGTTGAGGGCTGTTTGGGAAGGTATGGGTGGTTTGTCGGGTACGGGGTACTCGACTACGGGGCGCAGCAGCAATGCTGGGCCTTCGGGGGTTTCGATGTATTCGGCATAGCCCAATTCTTCGGCAATTAAGCCGGGGAAGATTTCTTGACCGGCACTGACTATTTGACCTTCGCCGTAAGTGAGCGGCGGGCGATCGACCGAGTGCAGGGTTCCAGGCTTGATGACGATTTCCCGGAGGATGTCGTTTTTCTGGGTAACTTCTACCGCACCGCTGGTTTGGCAGAAAATATCTTTGACGACTTCGGTGCCGGCTTCGACGTACTGGCCGTCTTCTACTAGGAGTAGGGAGATGTCTTTGTTGACTTCGTGGCATTCTTCGGGAATCCACAGCAGGGTGCCGCCTTTGACGACTTCGTAGCCGAGTTTGGCTTTGCCGCGCTTGTGGACTTCGACTCCGGCGTATTTGACGATGCCTCCGGTGGCGGTGCGGTAGCTGTCGTCGAGCAGTTCTGCGACGACTTCGCCGTTGATGACTTTGCTTCCTGGTGCTGTTTTGAGCGAAAACCTTTGGTTGGAGGCGGTTTCGATGATGTAGTGTTCGCGGCCGCCGGCGCTTTCGGCGCGGACGATGGCTTGGTCTAGCAGCACTTGAGCGGTGATGATTTCGATTTCTCGCTCGTCGGCGATGCGGACTACGCCGCCGTGTTCGGAGACGAGTTTGGTTTCGGCGATGACGCTGTTGGCTGCGATGCGATCGCCATTTTTGACTGCTGGTTCGGCACCCGGGAGCAAGTTGTAGACTTCACCCGAGAGAATCCAAATCAGTCCGCCTCTGCTGGCGGTGCGGGTGGTGTTTCCTTGACGGTCGGTTTTTTCCTCTGGTACTAGGTCGGCAAATTTGGCTTCGCCGGCCAAGTCGGAGGCTACGTCTGTTGTGACTTTTTCGGTGGTTTTGCGGGCGGCGCGTCCGACGATCGGCACTTCTGCCAAAACTTGACCGGGGATGGCGCGCTGTCCGTCTTTGACCATCAGGGTCGAACCTTGGACGATCGCGAATTCTACTTTCAGCTTCTGATTTTTGGCGCCGGATTTGCCTTCTTCGTAGCCTTCGCCCTCGAATACGAGTTTGCCGTTGTTTTCGGCTACGAGGGCTTCTTCACCGTGTCTGGTACGGAAGGCGCGGGTGCGTAAGTTCTTAAACTTGGCGACGCCGGGAAATGGTGCGCGTTCTTGTTTGGCGACTTCTCCAGTAAATACGCCGCCTGTGTGGAAGGTACGCATGGTGAGCTGGGTTCCTGGTTCCCCGATCGACTGGGCGGCGATAATCCCGATCGCTTCTCCCATGTCCACCATTTTCAGGTGGGCGAGGCTCCAACCGTAGCAGCACTGGCAAACGGAACGGGTGGCTTCGCAAGTTAGGGGCGATCGTAAATAAACTTCTGGCACTCCAGACTTACCGATTTCTCCTGCCAATTCTTCTGTAATCGGCTGGTTGCGGGCGGCTCTTTCGTTCTCAAAAGTCACGATTTCTTTGGTTTTGGGATTGACCACATCTCGGGCCAACACCCGCCCCAGCAGCCGATCTTTCAGGGGGATGAGCACGGTCGCACCGTCGGTCATGGGGCGGACACGAATCCCGCGTTGGGTGCCACAGTCTACTTCGCGCACGATGACATCTTGGGATACATCGACTAACCGACGAGTCAGGTAGCCGGAGTCGGCGGTGCGGAGGGCGGTATCTACTAAGCCTTTGCGCGCTCCGTAGGACGAAATGATGTATTCGGTAACGGTGAGTCCTTCGCGGAAGTTGGTTTTAATTGGCAAGTCGATGATTTCCCCTTGGGGGTCTGCCATCAATCCGCGCATTCCGACGAGCTGCCGCACTTGGGAGATGTTCCCCCGGGCGCCGGAGAAGGCCATCATGTACACCGAGTTGAGCGGGTCTGTGGCTCGGAAGTTTTTGACTACTTCGTCTTTGAGGTCTTCTGAGGTGCTGTTCCAGGTGTCGATTACTTTTTGGAAGCGTTCGACTTCGGTGATTTCGCCTCTGGTGTATTTTTGTTCGGTGATTCGGATTTCTTCTTCGGCTGCTTCGAGCAGTTGTCGTTTGATTGGCGGTACTTGCAGGTCGTCTACGCTAATTGAAACTCCCGCTCTGGTCGCAAACCGAAAACCCAAGTCTTTGAGTTTGTCGGCCATTTGCGCCGTGCGGGCCGTTCCATAGTTCATGAATGACCAAGAGATTAATTTTTTGAGCTGACCTTTGTCAACAACTCGATTGCGAAAAACAATTTCCTTATTTTCCTTATTTTCTGTCATTTTTCTGCTGTTAGTAATTTAGTCATTGGTCAGAAGTGCGAGCTTAAGAGCTCGCGAACCTTGTCATTAGTCATTGGTCAGAAGTGCGAGCTTAAGAGCTCGCGAACCTTGTCATTAGTCATTGGTCATTGGTCATTGGTAATTAATAGAATTTCAGCAGCCTAACATCGATATTTAGGGTTTGCTTTGTCTACCTTGCCGCTAAGTCGCACCTCATTTTTTTCGCCTTTAGGACTTACCAATTACCAATTACCAGAAAGAATTGGTTGAAAGCCCCAAGTCTTTGAGGGAGAAATTAAAATCAGACTATTCATTACTCCAATCCTCTTCCTTCTAGGTAAAGGTCGCTCTCAAACTGTCAACTGTCAACTGTCAACTGTCAACTGTTGAACAATTACCCAATTCCTAATTGTTAATTACCGATTCGATCGTTTGGTGATAAATAATCCTGCCCGGAGTAGTCCGAATAAACTGATTGATCCTCTTACCCTCTGCATCTTCCCGAACGCGGCGGAACTTGTATTCTTTCGTCACAGTACCGTCAGTCGATCGCTCCACCTTCAGCGGTTCACCTTCGGGTTCTGTGTTTTCGATCGCGCCTTGAAACCTCACCCACACGTAGGAGTGCAAGTCCACGACTCCTTGTTCGTAAGCTACAACCGCATCATTAAGATTAGAGAAGTAATGACCTGCTCCTTTTTGACCGTTAGGATTGTCGGCTGTCAAGTAATAGCAACCGAGCACCATATCTTGAGAAGGAGTGACGATCGGTCTTCCAGTTGCCGGCGACATAATGTTATTAGAAGCCAACATCAGCAAGCGCGCTTCAGCCTGAGATTCCAGAGACAAAGGCACGTGTACCGCCATTTGGTCGCCGTCAAAGTCAGCGTTAAAAGCCGGACAGACTAGCGGGTGAAGCTGAATCGCCCTCCCGTCCACCAAAATCGGCTCAAAAGCTTGAATCCCCAAACGGTGCAGCGTAGGAGCCCGGTTCAGCATGACAGGGTGTCCTTCAATTACCTCTTGCAGCACGTCCCAAACGCTGGGATCGTTGCGTTGAATCAGTTTTTTGGCTGCTTTGATGTTGTTGACGAGTCCTTGGCGGATCAGGCGGTGGATGACGAAGGGCTGGAAAAGCTCGATCGCCATTTCCCTCGGTAAACCGCACTGATGAATCTTCAGTTTCGGCCCCACCACAATTACCGAACGTCCAGAGTAGTCAACCCGTTTACCCAGCAAGTTTTGCCGGAAACGACCTTGTTTCCCTTCAATAATGTCCGACAGCGACTTCAGCGGACGGTTGTTTGCGCCCACCACAGTCCGGCCACGGCGGCCGTTATCAATTAGCGCATCCACAGCCTCTTGTAACATCCGCTTTTCGTTGCGAATGATAATTTCCGGCGCCAGAATTTCTTGCAATCTGGCCAAGCGATTATTGCGGTTAATAACTCTCCGATAAAGGTCATTAAGGTCACTGGTTGCAAAACGTCCACCGTCTAGCTGTACCATCGGCCGCAAGTCTGGGGGAATCACCGGAATCACATTGAGTACCATCCAATCGGGATGAGAACCCGTAGCGATAAAGTTGTCAATTACCCGCAAACGTTTAATTAACTTCGCGCGTTTTTGACCTTTAGCATTAGCAATATCTTCCCGCAGCTTTTCCGCTTCGCTTTCTAGCGGAATATTTTGCAGCAAAACTTGCAAAGCTTCCGCACCAATGCCTACTTCTACGCCTGTCAGCGTGGAATCTTCACTGTAAAGTTCATCTTCTATTTCCAGCCAAGCATCTTCGGTGAGCAATTGCTTGTATTGGAGCTTTTCAGCATTACCAGCATTCAGCACAACATAGGCATTGAAATAGACAATTTGTTCGACATCTCGCAGGGGCATATCTAACAGAATTGCCATGTAACTGGGGATGCCTTTGAGATACCAAACGTGAGCTACTGGAGCTGCTAATTTGATAAATCCCATGCGGTGGCGGCGGACGCGAGATTCAGTGACTTCCACACCGCATCTCTCGCAAACAATGCCTCTATGACGCACTCTTTTGTACTTACCACAATGACATTCCCAATCTTTTGCAGGCCCAAAAATGCGCTCACAAAACAAGCCGTCCATTTCCGGTTTTAATGTTCTATAATTTATGGTTTCTGGTTTGATGATCTCACCAGTTAGCTGACCATTGGGTAAAGTTCTCTCTCCCCATTGTCTAATTCTTTCTGGTGAAGCTAACCCAATCTTTACGTAATCAAATCGTTGTTCTATCTTAGCCATTCTTGACTCCACTCGATGATTTACTTGAAATTGTTTGCTGTAATTTATCTGTTTTGATTGATTGTTTTGCAATTAAATCAATGTCAAACTCCTTTATATGTGACATTATTTTTAATGTCATGAATAACACTTCTGGATACTTCAAATTCCAGAGCTATCTTAGGAATAGATTCTCCAGCTTTAATTCGTTCTCGCACATCCTGTGCTTGAGCCAAAGTCAGTTTGCGATCGAGATATCCACCCATACGAGGAATCGGAACCTCTTCGCCTTCTTCCTTCCAAGTCAGGTGATACTTAATATTGTGTATAGTTATCGGATGTACGCTGTATGCTTCAGCTAAATCCTTCATTCTTTCTCCTGCTGCTAGTTTTTGCCGGATTTCTCGCACTTTTTCCCAGTCTAATTTGGCATTGGAAAGGGGATGACTTTTTCCTTGGGTGCGTCCTTTTTGGGAAGCATCTAATAAATTCTGAGTGCGAGTACCAGCCCAGAGGTGTTCTGGATTAATACAACTGGGAGTATCGCAAGTATGACAAGCATCCATATAGGTGGGAAGTTCATATCCTAATTTCTCTGCTAAAACAGCACGAGTAACTGATTTTAATTTCCCATTTTTGAAGTATCTGCCATAGCCTGAACCATCTTTTGCGCCTTGGAAAATTATGCAGCCGTTGTCTTGAATTTCTCCTAAAAAACGTGGGGAAACTGTGGTGAAGTTATCGGGAATATTTGTCTGAACGATCTTAGTAATAGTTTCATGTTGTACCCCATACTCTTTTGCTAGGTGGTTCTTGACTTTTCCCGATAAATATTTAGTCTGAATTTCCCGCAGTTGTGCGATCGACAATTTATCAATTCCCGCAATGCTTTTTCGTCTGGGAGTTTTGCGATCGCGCCCCATCATCTGTCCGGTATTCTCAGCAGCAGACCCCGCTACGAGATGTTCCGGGTTGATGCAGCCTGGATTATCGCAGGTGTGGCAAGCAAAATAACTGGAATCGAGGAATCCTGCTATTTTCGATTCGAGGACTAATCGGTGGACTAATACCGTTTTGCCATCGATCCACTTGCGCCCATAACCGTTACCAAACTTACTGCCTTGCCAATTAATACAGCCTGTCTCCAGGTCTAATTCTCCTTCAATTCCAGGGATAACTGTTACAATAATCATGTCAGCGTCTCTCCTTGTTAGAGCGTTGATTCGCCTCAGCAGTGGTACGAACACTGTTGAGGCATTTTCATTTGAGAGTATCGATTAAAGATTTTAGATTGAATGTTGCCAAAAAATCTAAAATCTTTAATCCCTAATCCTCGTCGAGTTCGTCGCGAGAAAGCGATTCGTAGGTAGGCCTGGAGGGCGATCGCCGCCCACCAGCATCCGCCATCAAATCAACTTCTACGTGCTCGCTGCCTTCGTCGTTCGTATTCACCTTGTGCACGGCAATGTCCAAGCACAAAGATTGCAACTCTCGCATCAGCACCTTAAACGATTCCGGCGTACCGGGGCGCGGGATGGCTTTGCCTTTGACGATCGCATTCAAGGCTTCATTTCTACCCTGCATATCGTCCGACTTGACAGTCAGCAACTCTTGCAAAGTATAAGCTGCGCCGAACGCTTCGAGAGCCCAAACTTCCATTTCTCCGAACCGCTGACCCCCCTGCTGCGCTTTGCCACCCAAAGGCTGCTGCGTTACCAGCGAGTAAGGCCCCGTGCTCCGGGCGTGGATTTTGTCATCTACCAAGTGGACGAGTTTGAGCATATAGGCGATGCCGACTGTGACGGGGCGATCGAACGGTTCGCCGGTGCGGCCGTCGTAAACTATAGTTTTGCCTGGGTGTTTTTCGTTAAATACCCAAGGTTTGCCAGTTTTTTCGCGCGCCTCCTCTAACTTGCCGTGAACGGTTTCCCGCGACTTTTCAGCGCCGTGCATTTCGTCAAACGGCACCATCTTGAACCGCATCGACAAATTTTCGCCCGCCCAGCCCAGCAAGCACTCGAAAATCTGACCTACGTTCATCCGCGACGGTACGCCCAAGGGGTTGAGTACGATGTCAACCGGAGTCCCGTCTGGGAGATAAGGCATATCTTCCATCGGCAGAATCCGGGAGACGATACCTTTGTTACCGTGGCGGCCGGCCATTTTGTCGCCGACTTGAATCTTGCGTTTTTGGGCTACGTAGACGCGGACAACCATGTTGGCGCCAGGGGGCAGTTCGTCGCCCTGTTCCCGGGTAAACACGCGCACGTCCACCACGCGGCCTTTTTCGCCGTTAGGGACGCGGAGGGAGTTGTCGCGCACGTCTCGGGCTTTTTCGCCGAAGATTGCCCGCAGCAGTTTTTCTTCCGGCGGTTGGTCGGATTCGCCTTTGGGAGTCACCTTCCCTACCAAAATGTCGCTGGCTTCTACCCAAGCACCTTTGCGGATGATTCCCTGTTCGTCTAGCTGGCGCAGCGCGTCTTCGCCGACGTTGGGAATTTCGCGGGTGATTTCTTCGGGGCCGAGTTTGGTTTGGCGGGCTTCGATTTCGTATTTCTCGATGTGAATCGAGGTGTATACGTCTTCGTACACCAAACGCTCGCTAATGAGCATGGCATCTTCGTAGTTGTATCCCTCCCAGGGCATATATGCTACGAGGATGTTGTGGCCCAGGGCGAGTTCGGCGCCTTCGGTGGAGGAACCGTCGGCGAGCACTTGACCGGCTACGACGCGATCGCCCTCATAGATCAAAGGACGCTGGTTTAAACAGGTATCCTGGTTCGATCGCTGATATTTTTGCAATTCGTGTTCGATGCAGCCGGCATATTTTTGCTTCCACACCGAGGGCTGCTTGGTTTTGAGCTCGTCGTATTCGCGAATCATGAAATGTTCTTCGCTGGAATTCGACTCGGCATCTACCGCTAGGGGCTTGACAATAATCCGGGTGGCATCGATGTAAATTACCTCGCCGTTGACCTTAGAAACTACCACCATCCCGGAATCTCGGGCGGCTTGAGCTTCCAAGCCCGTACCCACAAGGGGACGTTCTGGTTTCAGTAGCGGCACAGCTTGCCGCTGCATATTCGATCCCATCAGAGCTCGGTTGGCGTCGTCGTGTTCCAAGAACGGAATCAGCGATGTCGCGACGGAGACGATTTGCACTGGCGAAATCGCCATGTAGTCCACCTGCATCGGGGTGGTGGTGGTGAACTCTTGGCGGTAGCGCACGGCTACGGTTTCGCCCAAGAGGTTGTTGTTTTCATCGAGGCTGATGTCTCCGGGGGCGACGCGCAAGTCGTCTTCTTCATCGGCTGTCATGTATACGGGGGCTTTGTCCCGCAATACTTGTCCTTTTTCGACTGGGTAAAAAGGAGTTTCGATGAAGCCGTAGGGGTTGACGCGGGCGTGGGTTGCCAAGGAGCCGATGAGTCCGGCGTTGGGGCCTTCTGGTGTTTCAATGGGGCAAATCCGGCCGTAGTGGGACGGGTGAATGTCCCGCACGGCGAAACCGGCGCGTTCCCGAGTCAAGCCTCCTGGGCCGAGGGCGGAAAGCCGGCGTTTGTGGGTCAGTTCTGCTAGGGGATTGGTTTGATCCATGAACTGGGATAGCTGCGAGGAACCGAAGAATTCCTTGATTGCTGCTACCAGCGGTTTGGGGTTGACCAGGGAAGCGGGGCTGAGGGAGTCGGCGTCGGAAACTGTCATCCGTTCGCGGATAATCCGTTCTAGGCGGTTCAATCCGACGCGGACTTGGTTTTGCAACAGTTCGCCGACGCTGCGGACGCGACGGTTACCTAAGTGGTCGATGTCATCCGTTGAACCGATGTCGAATTCCAGGTTGATCAGATAGTCGATCGCCGTCAAGATATCTTGGGATGTCAGTACCCGCATCGTATCGGGGACTGTCAACCGCAGTTTTTTGTTGAGTTTGTAGCGGCCGACTCGGCCCAAATCGTAGCGTTTGGGGTCAAAGAAACGCGAGTTGAGGAGCTGTTCGCCGCCGGCTACGGTGGGGGGTTCGCCCGGACGCAGTTTGCGGTAGAGCTCCATCAAAGCTTCTTCTTCGCCGAACTGTCCTTCTTTCTCGATCGTTTTTTGGAAGTATTCGGGGTGGCGCAAGCTGTCGTAGATTTCGCCGTCTGTCAAGCCTAGGGCTTTGAGCAGAACTTGGGCCGACAGCTTGCGGGTTTTGTCGATTCTCACCCAGACTAGATCGTTTTTGTCTGTTTCAAATTTCAGCCACGCGCCTCGGTTGGGGATGAGACTGGCGTTGTAGGAACGGCGGCCGTTTTTGTCGGTTTCTGATTTGTAGTAGACGCCAGGGGAACGGACGATTTGGTTGACGATGACTCGTTCCGCACCGTTGATGATGAAAGTGCCGCGTTCGGTCATCAAAGGCAAATCGCCGATGAAGACTTCTTGCTCTTTGATTTCGCCTGTTTCTTTGTTAATCAAGCGGGTGGGGACGTACATTTGCACCGAGTAGGTGCTGTCCCGGCGCTTAGCTTCGTCTACATCGTATTTTGGGCGCTTGAGTTTGAAGTCTTTGCCGATGAAGTGGAGTTCCAGCTTTCCCGTGTAGTCTGTAATCGGGGAGAAGCTGTCTAGTTCTTCAATCAGTCCGGCTTCTAGGAACCAGCGAAAACTTGCCCGCTGGATTTCGATCAAGTCGGGCAAGGTGAAGGCGAATTCTGTGTAATCTTTAGTCGTCATGGGTGTCCTTTTTCCGCAGTGGCTCTAGCTTTTTACATGGCGCCAAGGCTTGGCGTTTTTACCTTGTTGCGTTTTTTTGATGGATTGTGTGAGAGAATTTATATGATGTTTTCGATCGCCTACCAACTGCTGCAACGGTTGTTTTTATTGGTTGCTCGCATTATTTTTGTGCGGGTTCTGGCTGCGATCGAGATTCTTTTAGCTCCGATCTCTTGGTACTCCAGGGTAAATCCCTTACACATTTGACTCCTAAAATTGACTTTACAGCTATTGCCAAATTGCTGAGGTTCCAAGTTGCTTGTAATGTGTAAAATTGAGTGTAAGTTTGAGGTATTGCTTGACGTTTTTGTCTGTCCGGAAGATTAGCGCGCCCTCGCCCAAGCTAGCAGTTCGGCGACTGCGACGGCGCCCGCAAGCAAGCGATCGCCCGATCGGTCGGTTCTTTTTATTATTATAGGACGCAAATCCGATCGCACTACGGCAACTCCCAAAGAATCTGAGATTAAGGATGAATCCGGTTTTTGTATCAGGATATAGATGGGATTTTTCCTATCTTTTCCCCCGAACTCCACCTGTTTTCCTCGTTTCTCTATGCGCTAGTAGCTAAAGTGACAACCCGAATAGCTGACAGGCATTTTCGGTTGTCTGCTGGGACAAAGTCAAGAGAGAAACTCCTCTCAATTTAGCAACTTGCTCGGCTACGTAGTAGACGTAAGCTGGTTCGTTGCGTTTTCCCCGCTGGGGTACGGGCGCGAGAAAAGGACAATCTGTCTCGACTAGGATGCGATCGCTATTTACCATACAAGCTGATTCTTGTATTTGCAAGGCTTTTTTAAAGGTGACTGTGCCGCTAAAACTGATGTAGAAACCCAGGTCTAAAAACCACTGGGTTTCTTCGGGCGTGCCTCCCCAGCAGTGCATCACCCCGCGTACTGGGCCGCGTCTTTCCCAAAAGTTCCGCAGCATTTCAGCCATTGGGGCGGCGGCGTCGCGACAGTGAATAATGACTGGTTTGTCAAGTTCCTGGGCAATTTCAAGCTGTGCCTCAAACACTTTAAACTGGTGTTCGCGATCGTCAGCCTTAAAAAAGTCTAGTCCAGTTTCGCCGATCGCCACTACCCGAGAGTCAGAACTTGCTAATTCCCTAATCAGGCTTGCAGTTTCGTCTTTCCACTTGGCGGCATCTAGGGGATGAAGCCCCACCGCAAAAGAGACTTCTGCAAACTGATTGGCAATTGCTTGAATTCCAGCAAACTCTTCGGGTTCTACACAAGAATGAACCAATCGAACTACACCAGCTTCGCGCCAGCGTTCTCGAATGGCTTCTAACTCCGACTTGAAAGTCTGAAAGTTGATATGAACGTGAGTATCGATGAGCTGCATGGGGGAATGGGAGAGTGAGAGAGTAGACGAGGGGGAGAGTGGGAGAGGGGGGGAGTGGGAGAGGGGGAGAGGGGGAGAGTGGGAGAGGGGGGAGAGGGGGAGAGGGGGAAAATCTTCTCTCTTCCTTCTTCCTGCTACTTTTTCTTCTTCTTCCTTCTTACTTCCTGCTGCTTTTTTCCTTCTTCCTTCTTCCTTCTTCCTTCTTCCTTCTTCCTTCTTCTGTCTTAGGATGCTACTTGTGTTTCGTGTGGCTTGATGGTTCTTGCCAAGCGGGACTTTTTGCGAGCGCCGTTGTTGCGGTGCAGTACACCTTTTTTCACAGCTTTGTCTATTTTGCTGTAGGCCTCAGACATCCGCTGCTGGACTTCTTGCATTAATTCTGGTGTCGGAGATGCGGCGTATTTATCGACGGCTGCAAAATACTTTTTCATCAAAGTTTTTACCGCTGACTTGTACGACTTGTTGTACAAGCGGTTGCGCTCGGCGATTTTGACTCGTTTGACGGCGGACTTAATATTTGCCATAGTTCAGTTTGTGGAAGTAGGTATTGATTGATACATCATAGTCTCAAGATAGTCTCAAGACACGGAGATTTTGAGGGACAATCTTTTCGGGTGGGAGCCACAAAAAGCTTGATTTTTTTAAAGCTGAGTCAGCCATGAGCCGATCGATCGGATTCAAGCTGAGCCTGGGGCTACTTTTTCAAGGGCGATCGCGCAATAATTTTTAATTGACTCATTTAACTGCCTTTTTTTTTACCTCTGACGATACCCAAAGGTATGACAAGGGTGCGATCGAGGCGTCTTGCGGGGTTTCCACCGTCACGAGTTAAATTCACGGTTTATTGCGCGCAATTTTCAAGTATACAATAACTTGGCGTTTTTTTATAAAAAATTATCAGGTGTCGAAAAAACTAATATAGCATCGATTCGGCTCAAAATCCCATTCCCTGAAAAATCCAAGTTAAGCTATAACAAAGAGTACGGGTTATTTGGGCTTCGTCGAAGGAAGAGGGAAGAAGGAAGAAGGAAGAAGGAAGAAGGAAAAGGGCAGAAGGAAGAAGGAAAAGGGCAGAAGGAAAAGGGCAGAAGATTTTTCCCTCTCCCCCTCTCCCCCTCTCCCCCTCTCCCCCCTCTCCCCCCTCTCCCCTCTCCCCCTCTCCCCCTCTCCCTCCGCACCCGATTCTCTGGCGAGCAATTTCTAGAAAAGCTCTCAGTGTTGCAAAATCATCGACAGAGATTTATAACGCTGCACTGAAGCCTTAGAAACTCCCGCGAGTCTCGCGGTTTAAGCTTGTGGGCTGGTGGTGGCTGACTTGTCCAGGAGATAGCCACAAAAATCCCCAATTGTCAAGCAAATGTTAGTGAATTATTGACGGCATTCCTAATCTCCATGCTGCGAATTATTACTCAGTGGGTTGAGGCGCAAGCTGAACTGCGACGAATCTGCGATCGCACCCACGACGAACTTGTTATTCACAAAGAAGCCACCGTGCGCGAGGTGCTGCAAGCTGTAAGACGCAAAGGCGATCAGGCTGTGCTGCAATATACTGCTGAATTTGACCGCATCACCCTAAATGCGACAGATTTGCGCGTGAGTGGCGCCGAATTGGATGCTGCTTATCAGCAAATATCGAAAGAATTATTAAATGCGATCCGGCTTGCTTGTAAACAGGTAGAGGCGTTTCACCGACAGCGTGTGCCCAAATCTTGGGTGCAGTTTGGTGATGACGAGATTGTTTTGGGTAAGCGCTACACGCCAGTCGATCGCGCGGGAATTTACATCCCTGGCGGTCAGGCGTCCTATCCCAGCTCGGTGATCATGAATGCGGTGCCTGCGAAGGTCGCCAAGGTGCCGAAACTGGTGATGTGTACTCCCCCCGGACAGGAGAAGAAAATGAATCCTGCGGTGCTGGTAGCGGCTCAGGAGGCGGGAGTTGATGAGATTTATCGGGTTGGCGGGGCCCAGGCGATCGCAGCTTTGGCCTACGGTACCGAAAGTATTCCCAAGGTAGATTTAATCACCGGGCCGGGGAATATTTACGTCACGCTGGCGAAAAAACTGGTTTACGGAACAGTCGGGATCGATTCTCTGGCGGGGCCGTCGGAGGTGCTGATTATTGCTGATGCTACGGCGAATCCCGTACACGTGGCTGCGGATATGTTGGCTCAAGCTGAACACGATTCGATGGCGTCGGCGATTTTGCTGACGGCGGATTCGGTGTTGGCTAGAAAGGTGGTGGCTGAAGTTGACAGACAATTGGTAAATCACCCGCGCCGGACTTTGACGGAAAAGGCGATCGCCAATTACGGTTTAGTTGTAGTAGTTGAGTCCCTGAAGGCGGCGGCGGAACTGTCTAACGAGTTTGCTCCCGAACACTTGGAATTGCAGGTGGCAGATCCCTGGGCCCTGCTCGACCAAATTCGGCACGCTGGGGCGATTTTCCTGGGCTGTTCGACACCGGAAGCCGTGGGCGATTATTTGGCCGGCCCGAATCATACTTTGCCGACTTCTGGTGCTCCGCGCTATGCTTCGCCGCTGGGTGTGGAAACTTTTATGAAGCATTCGAGTTTGATTCAATATTCGCCGGCTGCACTGAAGAAGGTGGGTAGGGCGATTAATGTGTTGGCCGAAGCTGAGGGTTTGCCTTCTCACGCTGATTCGGTGCGCTTGCGGACTGAAAATGAGGGAGGGTGATGAGTTTTAGATGGTAGAGTTGAGGTTGGCGATCGAGATTTACGCACTTCGGGCTTAAGAAACCCGGTTTCTTTCAATAAGCTGTTGCACATTTAAATTGTATATTCGGGACGGGCTAGAAGCCCATCCCACAAGAGTTTTTAAGTGATTTTTGACATACAATTTAAATGTAGGACAGCTTATCTTGCGTAAATGACGCAATTATGTTAAGAAACCGGGTTTCTGTGTAGTAATGATGCTGTTGGTGGGAAGCGCTAAATTGTGGAAAGTAGGCGACTATCAATGAGAAGTTTAAAGTCTAATATCTGAGATTTAAAGGTGCATTATATTGGATACTCTTTTGGTGGCGATCGACAATTCTGAGTTTGCAGCACAGGTTTTGCAAGCTGTGGGGCAGTTTAAACTAGAACCTACGGCGAAGGTGATTTTAGTTCATGTTGTGAGTTCTGATACGCTGGATTTTGATGCGGTGGTCGATCGACCTCACGCTCAGGGAAATGAGATTGCTTATCGAGAAGTAGAGAAGTTGTTGCAATCTTATCAGGAAATGTTGCCTTGCCAGAGTGAGTTGGAGATTGTGGCGGGGGAACCGGCCGAGGAGATTTTGCGTTTGGCGAATATTTATAAAGTGGACTTAATTGCGATCGGCTGTCGGGGTTTGACTGGTTTGAAGCGGATTTTGGAGGGTTCGGTGAGTGCTGAGGTTGTGGCTGAGGCTCCTTGTTCGGTGTTGGTTGTGCGATCGAGGTAGGGGGAATTGAACCGCAGAGGTTGACAGTGCGATCATCGGCTGATTGATATTTTACTAAATTTCTTTCTGGATCAAGCCTTCCATAGAATAATTATGAGCGTGACTCTTAACATCCCTACAATCAATGATAATCTGAACGATTTTGACAATCTGTTTCAGCTTTTGGAGCAACTAAATGAGGATTGCTCAGAAGTAATTATTGACTTTTCTAAATGTTTTTTTCTCAGACAAAATGCCGTAGCTTTTCTGGGAGGATTGATTCGTCTCATTCAATCCCGCTCGATAAAATTAAACATTAATTGGGATAGTATTCATAAGAACATAAAAATGAATCTTGAACAAAACGGATTCATGTATACTTTTTGTGAGAATAAAGAACCTTGGCAGGGTAATTCTATCCCTTATCGAGAAGATAAAAAACAAGATAAAGATGGCTTGGTTGACTACCTAGCAGAAAAATGGCTAGGACGAGACTGGGTTGATATAATTGACATACTCACCGTGCTGAAGCAGCGGTGATTCTTGACGCTTCATCGACTGACGCTACGGTCGTAGTCTTACTCTGTCTCTGCGCCCATTTAGAGTCGTGGCAATGCCCTATCCCGACTATATGTATCGTTTCGTTTGAAAACATAACAATACTTTTTATTTTGCTTCCAGGTTGGGTTTTAACCATTGCCCTTCAGTCTTTCCCTATTACTGGATCAGTCTCGGTTTCAACTCGGAATGAGTATATATCGCTGCAATCTTAGGTGGGAATTTCAACCAATTAAATTCTAACATAAAGCCGTCCTAGAAGGACAGGGCTTGTATCCCAATTTTTTGGTCAAAAATTGCAAAACGTCATCGTAGGAACTGTTTGGGAGATATACGCTAACGCCTTTGAGCATGGGCAAACAGAAATCGGAGTCTTTAGCTGTGGACAGCACTACCCTAAAAAAAAGGAACTAAAACTCACTGTGATTGACTTCGGTGTTGGGATTCCCCAAAATGTGCGCCTATTCCGAAAACTCTCGGATTTACCAGCAGACGAAGCCCTAAAATGGGCATTTGAAGCAGGAACTACAACCAGGCGCGGTGATGTTGCTGGGGGTGTTGGACTTGACTCTCTGAAAAGATTTGTAAAGATGAATAGAGGAAAGT
Source organism: Microcoleus sp. PH2017_08_TRC_O_A (assembly GCF_020738665.1). NCBI lineage: Bacteria > Bacillati > Cyanobacteriota > Cyanophyceae > Oscillatoriales > Microcoleaceae > Microcoleus > Microcoleus sp. PH2017_08_TRC_O_A. The sequence continues at coordinate 18,273 of NZ_JAEQCE010000014.1, read as the reverse complement.
TGGAGTTTTTCAGTCACAATGGGTATGTCCTGATTAACAAAGATGAGGAAACTTACCAAAATCGCCCAACCTTTTTCGGAGGGACACTGGTTAACATTACTCTCCAATGTGATGAAGCCATTTATGTACTGGCTTCTGACACCGACGGCGACGCCCCACTTTTCTGAGGGAACTTCTGAAATATGAAATCTTACAAGATTGGCACTTTGATTGGGAAAACTTGCATGACACCCGATGACGGTATGAAGGTGTATGAGTTGACATACCCCGAACTACGGGCAGAGCACGCTGTAGAGCTTGACTTTGCTGGTGTAGAGATTTTTGCATCTCCGTTCTTCAATTTTGCCATTGGACAGCTACTTAGGGATATCTCCCCAGACACTTTAAACCGTCTGCTGACATTTTCTCATCTTAATACTGTAGGCAATCAAATACTCAAACAGGTGATTAAGAACTCAAAACGCTACTACGCAGCAGATGATGCAACCCGCAATGCAATCAATGAAATTGTCAGCCAACAGGTGGGAAATGTATAATGGCAATCCAATATACAGTCAAGGCTGAGGTAGTTAATATCCAGTTTGACACACCTCAAAAAGATGACATTTTTCTGGTAGATACTAATGTCTGGTACTGGCTGACTTACACTCCAGCCAGTACCTCTGCGAAAAGCTATCAAATAAATGATTATCCTGCTTATTTAACAAAAATTATTTCTGCTCAAGGATTGCTTTTATATTGTGGGCTTTCTTTGGCAGAGTTAGCACATAATATTGAACAGGCAGAACGAGCAATTTTTTCGGCTACATTAAACACAAAAGAATATCGCCATAACGAGCCAACAGAAAGAGCTAACGTAGTAGCTGAAGTTCTAGCTGCTTGGGGTCAGGTAACATCTATTGCTGTATCGACCGATGTGACTATTGATGAAACTACAACTAACGCATCTTTAACCAGATTTCAAACTCAACTTTTAGATGGCTACGATCTGCTAATTCTCGAAGCAATGGATAAAGCAGGGGTAGTTCAAGTAATTACTGATGATGGTGATTATGTGACTGTTCCTGGTATCAAAGTTTTTACTGCTAACCGCAATGTAATTACGGCAGCAAGAAATCAAGGTAAGCTGATTACTAGATAAGAAATAAGACCAAATGCTTCATAAGTAATCAACACGCGATCGCAGCAGATATACTGTCTCTATTAAGCTTGCCAATTCGTCAGTGGCAATTAAGGCTACATTTTCGCCGTCAGAGCGGGTGATGATGGCATCGCGATCGCTTATGACTTGTTCGCACAGTTCATCGAGATTGGTCTGAGCTTCAGTATAAGTTACTTGGGTTTATGTGAGTGACATGGTTTTTGGCTTCCCAATACTTTGGACTTTCTTCGACTTGACAAGACTTAGCTTTTATAGTCACAATCATCTTTAAGAGGCACTATTATAGCTTTCCCATAGGAAAAAAATGACTACACAACCATTATCCCTCCCCCAAGCAAACTTAAAAATGGCTCTCTGGCAAGTAGATGCCGATTCAATGAGTAGTAGCGATTTGTATGTCTGGTTAAATGATATCGGCTTGCCCCACGAAGTCACCATCAGATTGCACGAGTTGGCTACCTACACGAAAAAATCTGGTAACAAAGTTTTGGCTGTAGGGAAAATTATTCTGCTCAAAATTATCGAGTTTGTCAAAGCACATCCTTATTTAGCTACGGGCATTGCTGTAGGAGTTGCTGTGGGACTATTGGTAAGTTCAGTACCATTTATCGGCCCAGTGTTAGCGCCATTGGCAGCAGTGCTAGGTATAACTGTTGGTGCGATCGCTGGACATAGACTAGATCAAGGCTACCGTCAAGTAGATGGGATAGTTGGAGTAGCACAAGACATTATTGAACTCGCCAAATTGTTTTTTCAACTACTGATTGATGTTTTCAATGCAGTTTTTATAAACGTTATCACTGCTTAAATAAGAAAATTTGAAACAATCAGGAGGCTTAATATGTCAGGAAATAAAACCCTAACTAAGGAGCAAATCCTTAAAGCGATCGAGCAATTGGCAAAAAATCCTAATGATAAGCTAGGAATTTTAGCTGATATTGGGATTGGTGTGGTAGGTGCTGGTGCTGCTGGTGCTGCTGTTGCGGCTTTCGGCGGTACATCCATATTGTTTGGGCTAGTAGCGCTTGCACCCCCAGTAGGATTGGTTGTTGGCGGTGCAGCATTAGGTGCAGCAGCTCTCGTTGGAGCAAAGAGGATCTTCTTTGATGGCACATTCAACCAAGGGAAACAAGCAGAAATGCTCCAACAGTTACAAGAACAGCTAAGAGAGGTTGAAACAAAAGAAAGAGTATCTAAGGTTGGAGAGAGTGACAAGACAAAATTTATCGTTTCCTTGAAAGAACCAGTTAGGCTTAATCTAATTAGCCCTAAAGATGCTCAGAATTTAATGAGGGCTGTCGAAAGTGGTCAAATGCCTATCAAAGAGGCGATTAAGATGGTTCAGGCTATAGTTGAAGCAGCTAAACCCCAATAGTCTTTTAAATCTATGACCTGAGAATGCTAGGCACAGGCTATGTTGCTCTGGTATTTCTGAGAATTGACTTAGGTGCTGAAAAAGCGATCGCCCTTATATGATTGAAGCGCGATCGCTCTTTGGTATAGTCAAAGAATCCCGAGCGCACACAACCCAATGGAATCTCTACCCAATCATTGGGACGAACTGGCTAAAATCTTAGAACCTATTCATATAAATCACCTCGCAACCCAACATTTAGAATCCTGTAATTACAAAATACTGGACTACTGGGATAGCAATAATAAGTTTTACGAAGAAATTGCTTTAATTCATCCCATCTGTGCTGAGTCGATCGGGCGATCGATTTCCCTAGCCCTAATTCCCCTTCCCCTTTCCCTTCCCCGCCAAAAACTCCCGCAGCCGCAACAAACTAGCGGTTTGTCCCAAATTCAGCGGTAGCAGCGACACTCCCTCCAACCGAGACTGCACCCAACCGTCGCCCCAATACCACTCGTGAAACCCGTCAATTCCCTGACTCAACAACAGTCGCAGACAATTTGACTCAGCAATTTCCACATAGTGCTGCACCGCTACCGGGCCTATCCAACTTGTGAATGTCAATTCGCGATCGAGCAATTCGGGCAAACCCTGAGAAAACTGCTGAGGCCACAGCCACTGCTGCAACTGCACCGGACGCACCAAACTGTCTCGAATCGCAGTCTCCGAAGCTTCAACCTCAATCCGCAATTGGCTTTGTTGAAAATTACCTAGCATAGCAATTTGAAATTTTATATAGGAGCTTTACTTAACTTAAATGTAACGTAATTGCATGGAGTTCGATCGGGCGGGCTAGAAGCCCACCCCACAAGAAAATTCATTGTCAACTCGTTCTACTCGTTACCAGGCTGGAGCCTGGTAACGTAGATCCGGAGGCAGAGCCTCCATTTTACACACTGACGAGGCAGAGCCTCTAGATCTCGCTTCCCAGGCTCCAGCCTGGGAACCAGTTAATTTATCTCTTGTGGAACAAGCCGAAAAGCCTGTTCTTAAAAATACCGCTAAACATTCGATCGCACATTAGCGTCCATCCGCATTCATCTACCATAAAAAATTTAAGATTTTCCATAGAAACCAGCATCAAAAACCCCATTTTTGTATCCAATTGTTAAGCTCTGTTGCATTTCATTTAAATCTCCCATTCTCACCCCACAGCAGAGAAACTCCGTGATACCATCACATCTGACTGGTAAAGACTTATAGAAAAAATTGGGAGAAAAGCTTTGACACTACGGGTTGCAGTTGTTGGATCGGGGCCAGCGGGTTCTTGCGCCGCCGAAACATTGGTAAAAGCAGGCATCGAAACTTATTTATTTGAACGCAAATTAGACAACGCTAAACCCTGCGGTGGGGCAATTCCTCTGTGCATGGTTGAAGAATTTGACTTGCCACAAAGTATTATCGATCGCCAAGTCAGAAAAATGAAAATGATTTCCCCCTCCAATGTAGAGGTGGATATCAACATCGAAAACGAACACGAATACATCGGTATGTGCCGCCGCGAAGTCCTCGATGGCTTTTTGCGCGATCGGGCCGCTTCCTTAGGTGCCAAACTGATTAACGGTACTGTTCACACCTTAGAAATTCCAGGCAACAACACCGACCCCTACATTCTCCACTACGCCGACCACTCCAACGGCACCGCTGTGGGAACTCAGAAAACCCTGAAAGTCGATTTGGTAATTGGGGCTGACGGCGCTAACTCCCGCGTAGCTAAGGCGATTGATGCTGGTGACTACAATTATGCGATCGCCTTCCAAGAGCGCATCCGCCTCCCAGAAGATAAAATGGCTTACTACGAAGGTCTAGCCGAAATGTACGTCGGCGACGACGTTTCCACCGACTTCTACGCCTGGGTGTTCCCCAAATACGACCACGTAGCCGTCGGTACCGGCACGATGAAAGTCAATCAAGCTGATATCAAAAAGCTGCAAGCCGGAGTCCGCGCCCGCGCTGCCAAAAAACTCATGGGCGGTGAGATCATTAAAGTGGAAGCTCACCCCATCCCAGAACATCCGCGTCCCCGCCGGGTTGTCGGCCGAGTTGCTCTCGTAGGCGACGCTGCTGGTTATGTTACCAAGTCTTCGGGCGAAGGTATCTATTTTGCGGCTAAGTCTGGCCGGATGTGCGCTGAAACTATTGTGGAAATTTCCAATAAGGGCGCGCGGATTCCGACTGAACAAGAAATTAAGCTGTATCTGAAGCGCTGGGATAAGGCTTACGGTATTACCTACAAAGTGCTTGACATTTTGCAGCGCGTGTTCTACCGTTCCGATGCTACTCGCGAAGCTTTTGTGGAAATGTGTGCCGATCGCGATGTGCAGAAACTCACATTCGATAGCTACTTGTATAAGACTGTAGTACCGGCTAATCCCTTGATTCAGATGAAGATTACTGCGAAAACCATTGGTAGCTTGTTGCGCGGTAGTGCTTTGGCGCCTTAATCTCTGGCGAGTTATCACACTTTGTATAATAATCCGGAGATCCCCCCTAGCCCCCCTTAAGAAGGGGGGGACATGAGTATTCTGAAAGTTCCGCTGCGATGAGGGGACAGGAATATTCTCAAAGTCCCCCTTCTTAAGGGGGATTTAGGGGGATCGAGACTCGGGGATCAGCGAGATTTATCAAGGCTTTCAGGCTTCAGTTGACAGGAATGAGCAGTGCTGTATCCCTACAGATAAGCTGCTCAATCGGAAATCCCCTCCCAATTTTGAATTGGGAGGGGATTTTAAGCTTTTTTCCGATTTAGGGACAGTCCTTTTTTTGGGTTAGTTCAAGTTCAATTGCACTAAGGTGTCGGGGGCGAGGAAGTGGGAAATGTGGTAAGCTCGCTCTTCTGTTTTTAGCAGGATTTTTTCGTAGAGGTAGCGCGTAGCTCGATCGCCCAAACTTTCTGCTTGTCCTGCTTGACGGCGCAACAAACCGATTATAGCTTGTTCGGCAGTCAAATCGTGTTCCAGCATTTGGCGGCACGAATACACGCCGTCGGCTTCCGGAGCGAAACAGCACATCTCGGCTAACTTGCTAAAGCTAGCTACGGGTATGCCGCCCAATCCGTTCAACCGTTCGCCCAATTCGTGGACGCTATCTTGAGCTTCTCCGTAGCTTTCTTCAAAGAATTTGTGCAAGGAGTAAAATTCTGCTCCTTCCACGACAAAATGATGTTTTTGATATTGCAGGTATAGAGCCTGAAAACTCGCCAGCAGGGCGTTCATTCCTTCACAAATCGGTGCTGTGACTGAATGTTCTAACAAAATTGGGTTTTCAGCTATGTGACCAAACGGTCTCAATGCACTCTGAATCTGGGCCATTAGTGTTTTCCTCTCAATAGGCAGTGATTGTTGCCAATAGAGTTAGTCTAGCATCCTAAATTTAGCAGTCAAGCAGGGTCTGGCTTCATAGTGATAGAGTTTCGAGAGTAGGAAAATTTTTTTGTAAACCTATTGAGAATTATTAGCAGTTGCGTTATGCTGGAAAAAGATGCTCGTTCTGAGTGCTTCCTGAATGTGGGGCGAATCCTCCGAAGGCAGAAAGCAGCAGGCAAAAGGCTAAATTTTTCAGAAAGGGCTTTTGACAATCCTTGATTCTCTTCTGAAATCTGGCTTTTAACTTCTGCTCGCTATCAGTCCGGGTAAAAATTAATGCAAATTATTATTGTTGTCACAAGATGAATCCAGCCGATCGAGAGTTAGAAGTTTGTGAGATTGTGCAAGTTAGTTGGCTAGACAGGTGGCAAGTTTACAAACGCTTGCAAGAACTCGAAATCCCCTGCTGGTGTGCGGTTGACCAACCTTTGCGGGCAAAAGTCAACACTGTCAGACAAGCTGCTCAGCTAATGAGCGTGTTGAGGCAAGTTAGTGCCCCTCGGCGCGAACTGGTTCAGTTGCTGGAGTGCTGCTGGCAAATCGGATAAAGCCCGAAGGAAGAAGGAAGAAGGAAGAAGGAAGAAGGAAGAAGGAAGAAGGAAGACGGAAGACGGAAGAAGGAAGACGGAAGAAGTAAAAATAATGATGCGATTCAACGCATAAATACCTTCACTGGCGACGTTTTCTTGTCAAGTTTGATAATTTTCACCGAACAGTCAACCCAGGAGTTATGACAATGTATAAGTCTGGCAAGCAAGTTTCTGAATTCAGCCTAGAGGGAGAAATCCTCAGCCTGATTATTGAAGATGGTTATAAACTTAAATATTTGCGTATTAGCAGCGATCGCAAAGTAGAATACCTTGTTAAACTTTCCAAGGAATTGCGGTCATTTTTAGCGCCTGTTTTGACTCCTGGGTTGAGAGTTCAAGTTGCAGGTGAGAAAGAACTCAATTTGAAAAACGGTAAAATAAAACTGAAAGCTCACAGCCTCACTCTGGCTCGGGGCCACAACGATCGATCGCCCGAACACCTCGACTCTACCAGCGTACCTGCTGGGGTACTGACATCCGTTGGCGCGATCGGCAAAACCGAAGTCACCACTCCCACAGCAGCTCAAACTGTCAAAGCTGCGGCAAAAACTCAAACCAAAATATTAGTGTGTCAAAAATCTGACTGCCAGAAGCGGGGCGGCGCAGCAGTCTGTAAAGCTTTAGAAAATGCTTTGAATGCACGGGGTTTAGAAGAGCAAGTGACTGTTCAGGGAACCGGATGTCTCAAACAGTGCAAAGCAGGGCCAAATATAGTGGTGATGCCGGACAAAACTCGCTACAGTCGCATCAAACCGGCAGAAGTTCCAGCAATTGTTGACAAACATTTTGCAGTTGTTAAAGTTTAGCCGATCGCAGGAAATCTCGGAATGCCCGAATGTCGGAGTCCCCAATCGGAGAATTTTGCTTGTGACCAATGCCCTGCTTGCCCTGCTTGCCCTGCTTGCCCAATAACCAATAACCAATAACCAATAACCAATAACCAATAACTAGGGGCTTTCTTTTAGATAATCTATAAGGATAGACTGTATCTGAGACCCTGTGACTATTGGGATAAAAAGCCATGTCAGAAGCTGATCTTCGAGCCAGTCAGCACCAACCCCACCCTGCTGTTCGATCCGAGAACGAAGGATTGCAGTCAAATTTTGCTGCTGCTGGGGGTTTTGAGCCGATCGCCCCCCGTCCGACAGATACTCCCGCAACGGTGCCCCAACAGCCAGAAGAAGACTGGCAAACACTAGATTTTCCCAACGCGATCAGCGTAGATGCAATTCCCACAACACCCTCCCCGAACAATTTGCCATCTCAGACACAGCCGCCAGAGGTGGGATCGCCCGTGATTTCAGACAATCTCAAAAATCTGCTTGGGAATGCCGAACAGGCTAAGAACAAAGGATCGACACCAGTTACCCTCATGCAAGCGCTGCACGAATGCAACCGCGACCTTTTGCAGCGAATCGCTCAGCTAGAAACAGCCCTCGAAGAGTCCCACAACAAATTGGAGAATCGCGAAACGTTACTAGAACAGCGGACTGCTGAACTAGAAAGCATTCAAGAACAATTGACGCGACTGTTTGGGAAAGTGGAAGTTTCCCATCAAACTCTGCAAGGTCAAGAAATTTTAGTGGAAAGTTTAAGCAGTCAGTTGACAACCAGCCAAACCAGGTTAGCGATTGTGGAGCGAGAATGTGCGTCTACTGTGCAGCGCTACAACGAACAGTTTCACCAGCTAGTAGCTACCGAAAATGTTTGCAGGGAATTGCGATCGCGCTTGCACCGCCAGCAGCGCCACACTCTGCAATTTAAAGCTGCTTTGGAAAAAAGTCTGGAAAGGCCACAGAAATCTCCAATTATTGAGCCACCTGACGATGCGGAGGATAGCGCCCACAAGCAATTACAATCCTTGCTCGCGGCAGTCAGAAGCTCTCAGAGTCCGCTACCGCCAGCCTTCAACGCTTCCCCTGTCCAAGCTTGGTCAGATCCCGAAGAGCATCTAGAGGCAGCGCTTGCTGAATATGCGATCGACCCTGAATCGATCGCAAATATGGAACTTAACAAATTAGCCCAAGCATCCGGCATTCAATTGCAGGAGACGGAAACCTACCAGCCGTTTGAGCCAGCAACTGACTCGCCCCTTGGGGTTGCGGAACCTCAACTGCCGGCGGCTGAGCCTGAACCTGAACCAGAAACTGCTGCGCCCACCTTAGGCAGCCAAGAATTGGCTAAGGCGGTTCAAATTTTGAATTCAGTGGAAACCTTTGGCCTTCAGGAAGTGCGATCGAGTGCGGTCAAACCTACAGCAGCCGGACAACCCGAGTGGCTGACCTTGATTTCCAATCCGCTGCGGGCTTCTAAAAAACGTCGATCGCTGGCTGAAATTGAATTGCCGAGTTTTCGATAGCAAACGCAAGTTGACAGTTGACAGTTGACAGTTGACAGTTGACAGTTGATAGTTGACAAAAGAAGGAAGAGGATTGGAGTAATCAATCGTCTTCTTTTAATTTCTCCCGATCAGGGTTCCGGCTTTAAACCAATTCTTTATGGTAATTGGTAATTGGTAATTGGTAATTGCTCAAATTTACCAATTACCATAAAGACAGATCGTCGTTTGGGTTTTGACCGGAAAAATATTATTCCGAGTGCAGTGCGAGCGTCTCGCTCGCGTGTTCAACGTCAGCGAGATCCTCGCGTGTTCAACGTCAGCGAAACGCTCGCACTCAGCTATCAACTGAAAACTCTTTTTTCCCCTTTCCCATGCCGTAGGTGAGAGCATAGCTGGTAGCCAACAGCCACAGCCAAACACCCGGATATCTGGGTTCCAACCAAGGCTGTACCTTGCGGGCGAAACTGGGTAGCCATCCGAACAGCCAACTAGCTAAAGCCAACAGAGTAAAAGTCAAGTAACTCCCCAACCAGCGCCAAACATCCCCCAAGGTGACAAAATCTAAAATCCACAGCAGCAGAGAAGGATTTTTTCCGGCTGCTTCAATCGCCAATCGATTGAAAGTTAGCCAATCGACTCTATCTTTGATAAAAGTTTCGGCTACGGTGAGTTCTTGTCCTGCCAAAATGCCGAAGAAGGTATTGAGAATTGAATTAATTCTCTGGGGCGGCAAACTGCGGCCGGTGGGAACCATCATCCCTTTAGAAAACAGCCAAGTTACTGACACGTTGCTCTGGTAGGCGCGAATTTGGTTTAAGTGATTGGCACTTAATAAATCGTGTTTTAATGCTGTATCCAAAAGGTCAGTTAAGCGGAAAAGATTGCGGACGAGGGAGCCGAAACCGGTGAATACTAAGGGAGATTGCAAAGATGCTGCATCGCCGATCGCAATTAGGCGATCGACTGCCACGGCGCGATCGCTGCTGTTGCTGCTAAAATGCCCCGGAATATAACCAAAAGTCGGCTTTTTCCACACCAATTTGTCGATATCGCAGCGACGGTACTCCGGCAGAATAGCGAAAAAGTCCTCGTACAGTTCTAGCAAAGAACCGGGATTTTCGGGATGTACTTGGTGGTAGTGAAATAGATAAACTGTCAGTTCTCCACCAGCAGCGGGAAACAGTTCCCAAATGAGCTGGCGCCCCCGGGAGATGTCGCCGTGACTGTAGAGAACATCCCCGTAGTCAGAATCCCAAACTCCAGGCTCAAATCCTCCGTCAATGGCAGCTCCGACGGTGGGGCAAACGCTGTCAAACGCCCGTCCTCCGTTCAATTGCCAAGCGATGGGAGAAGCTGAACCCATGGCATCCACGAGCAGTCGGGCGGAGGTTGTGCGATCGGCTTTTGTCGGCAAGTGGCTGGCTTGAACCACTACTTTTTTTGCTTCAACATCGGCTCTAACAAATTCAGTTTCGTCCCAAATTTCCCCACCAGCTTCTGTTAGCTTAACTCCCGCCAAATACAGCAATTTTTCGCCATCTAAAGCTATATTCAGCACCTTCGGCGTGTGCAGGATTGGGGCTTGAGCAACGGTTGGATTGTTAGCATCAAAAAACTTGTTATAGCCATCTTTATATTCTCGCGCAATCAAAGTTTCGATTTCCGCAGCCGTAAACAAACCCAAATCAATTAAGCTTTGAATTTCATCCCGCGAAATATTCCACTCGCGATTCATCCGCCCGAAAGGCATTCTTTCCAGCAGCAGCACTCGGTAGCCCAATCTCGCCATGACTGCGGCGTGAATTACCCCCAACGCCCCGCCAATATAAATCAAGTCGTAAACAGTATCCCCAACATCCGACACCGAAACTGTGCCTTCTTTCTTCTCCCCTCTTCCTTCTTCCTTAAAACTATCCCCAACATCCGACACCGAAACTGTGCCTTCTTCCCTCTTCCCTCTTCCTTCTTCCGACTTCCCTCGGACTTCTTCCTTCTTCAAAAACACTACTTGCTTTGGCGCTTGAGGATTGCGAGTACCTTCACGCCAGCGCTGCTCCCACCAGTAGACGCGCTGGAGGTCGTATTCGCCTTTGGGCATTTTTTTGAAGTATTTGACGGTAAGGGGGTAATAGGGGGCAAGAGCTTCAAAAATTGACTGTTTGGAGAGGTCTATGACGGGGGGTTCCGGGTATAGCTCTGGAAACTTGTTTCTTACAGCCAGATTCAGAGTTTCCAGGAACTTTCTTTCTCCAGCGGGTGCGTCTTCGATACGAAAGACTTTTAAATAAGTTGTGCGCTGGACTGACCAGACAAAGGTGGAAAGTTCTGTCGATCGCGAATTGCGGTTTTCGGAATTGCTATGGGCGAATGTCGGTTTTAGATTAGCATTTTGAGCTCCAGATTTGACCAATTCGGCTGCTGTGACGTTGGAAAGCAGGCGAAAACCGTCAGGAGTAATAATTTTTTCTCCGATTCCGGGATCGAATTCCTGTTGCAACCAAGTGCAGACGGCTGCTGTATCGGGTGTCGGGACTTCTAAATAAAGAATTTCTTGCATTTTAATGTCTCAATTCTCAATAAATTCATAAAGATGGGGGAGTTGACAAGGGAGCAAAGTAGGCTATACTCCCAAATACTTATTTAGTTTTAAATAAGTTTACATTGTTCTCAGATTTTTAGCTAATTGGCTGGAAACCCCGCAGTGGCTGAATATCTACTTTCTTCGGTATGCAATTTCATGAATTATCCCATTCCTACGAATCCTCAAGAAATGATTGCTTTGCGACAGCAGCCGCTGAATGAAGAATTGGTGGCATCTGCGATCGTGGGTGTGGTTCAGATTGCCCGATCGCGATCGCAGTCTTTGGATGAGTTAAAGGCTGAGGTACTGGCGGACGACAATCTGCTCGATTTGACTCAAAGGCGCTGGCTGAGTGAGATTGTGGCTCAAGCTTGGGAAAATTTGCCCTAAATTGTCAAAATCAGAAGCATTCGCCAGTGCGATCGAGCCGGGGACAATAAGCTGATGACAGCTACATTGTCCGGTAGAATTGGCGATCGTGCAAAAATTATAGACTTATGGCATAAATCTTTGATTGGGGAAACCGCAGATAAACGCAGATAAACGCAGATGACTTTCAAGATAGTTTGAGTTTCACAGGTTAGCTGCGTTTATTAAGTATTTTAATATGCCAATAATTTGACTGATATTATCAATAAAATAATCATTTAAATCCACTTCCATAATTTGATTGCTAAGTCGTAAAAATTTCCAGTTTGTTCCGGTTGTGACCACTCCATATATTTCGGAAATATTATTGTTTCGTCTTTCATTAAAAATTTGAGCTGCAATCATTTCTGCCATACATTGTGGCAATCCAGCTTGGATATCATCATTTTTAGCTTCTACTAAGGCGACAACCGGGGCTTTAATTAAAAGTTGTTCTGGAGAACGACTAATTAGAAAATCACAAAAACCAGTCAATCCTTTTTCTAAATCTACATTAAACTCTTTTCCTGAAAACAAGCTAATTTGATACTTAAACTGCTTTCTCAGTTCTACTAAAATAGGTGTAACAATTAATTCTGAGCGAGCTTTTTCGGTATTAATTGCTAAAGCTAAAGAGATATTTTCTTGCAGGGTTTGACTGAGAAGGTCGCTATACTCGGATTTGGGTAAATTGGCAAAAATACCAACTTTGTCAGCAATGGTGATGCCAAAGTTGGTTTCAATCATTTCTAGGTTGATGAATTGACTGTATGACATTCTTTTAAAAGTGCGATCGGGAACTAAATCTAAATAAAAGTCGGCGGTTGAAACCGCATCTACACAAACGATGTCCGCCTCCGCGGACTAAGAAATAAAGGGATATTAAAGTTTATAAGGCTTAGCCACTAACGCAATTCAACTTCTCGCTTAACTTCTGCTAAAACCCGATCGCCCCGCGTCAACCGATATTCTGCGCGCCACACTCCGGGAGTCAAAGGAGAATTTGTGCTGTTTCTTTTGCCGACATAACGCAACCAAGTGCGGCTGGGGGCTGGAATTTCCTTGCTGTCGTTGACGATAGTTTTGCCATCGGGTGCAAATATTTTGTATTGTTCGCGATCGCCCTTGAGGACTCCGTAACTCTGCACCCAAAACAATAAAACCGGGCTGTTTACAGGTAGTTGAGTTTCCGAAAATTGTCCCGCCCAGACAGTATTCTCATCCGGCGGCTTGGGGGCAAAACCGGCGCGAATTAAACCGGTGGGAACATAGTCGATCGGCTTGTCCCAAATTGGATTGCGGGCAATGTTGCAGCCTAACTTCGCGTCTGGCCCCACAAACGGATCTACGGGCTTGCCTTGATAGCGAAAAGTGATGTGTACGTGGGGGAAAGAGGCTAAGCCAGAGTTGCCCACCATGCCCAAAACAGTGCCTTTTTGTACCTGCATTCCCGGTTTGACAACAAGGCTGTTTTGGCGGAGGTGGCAATATTGGGCTTCCCAGCCGTTGCCGTGATCGATTACCATACCGTTGCCGCATTCTGTACCTGCGACGTTGGTTTTGTCTGTCTGGTTTTGCAAACGCCGATCGACTACACCATCTCGCACTCGCAAAACTTTGCCCGCAGCGGAGGCGACAACGGGGACTCCTTTAGCCATTGCTTTGGCGTCGGGAATGGCAAAATCTATGCCGTCGTGCCCGTCGTAGGTTTGGCGCCCGCAGCCGAATTCAACGGCGCCAGGGCTTGGATCGCGATCGAAATAGTGCATGACAAAACAGTCTTTTCCTAGGGTACAGGCGATCGGCTGACCGAATTTCGGGCTGTTGGGCTGTTGGGCGACTGCTGAGGAGACGAGGCGTTGGGCGATCGAGTTGGCTTGGGCGATCGGCGTACTTACTCCGGTATCTTTGGCACAGCTAGAAATACTTGTCAACCCCACGGTCAACAAAATTGTAGAAATCTGTTTTCTTGATAGTATGTTCATTCGTCTCTGGGATGTAAAAGCTGAGTTGGTAGAAGATTACTTAATCATTCAAAAGATAGTTGTTCAGGAATCTAGACGAGCGATAAGGTGTTTTCGTTTCATAGATTTGTGGTATTATTCCCGGTTTTGGGTTTTTAATTGTTAATTACTTAAAAAATGCTCTCTAAAATTCGATCGCTAATTTCGATAATTCGGCTTGGTGGGCTGGCTGTTGCTGGTTTGGCGATGTGGGCATTTGCCACCATTGCCCATGAGGTTTTGGACTCGGAAACAGACGCTTTTGATAAATCAATTTTACTATATCTCAGGAGCCTGCACGATCCGGTGCGCGATCGCATCATGCTCGCCTTGACATTTTTTGGGGAACCAAATTTGCTGCTCATGCTGAGCGTGAGTTTGGGTATTATGTTGTGGGTGCGCCAACATCGATCGGAAGCTATAACGATCGCAATTACGGGCGCTGGGGCTGTTGGTTTAAATATGCTTTTAAAACAACTCTTTGCGCGCGATCGACCTCAACTTTGGGAGCGCGCGGTTGAGGTAAAATTTTACAGTTTTCCTAGCGGACACGCAATGATTTCAATGGTTGTTTACGGTTTGCTAGGATATTTTTTGGCTGCGCGCTTTCCCAGACAGCGCTGGTTGATTTACGGCTTGACAGTTGTATTAATTGCTGGTATTGGTTTGAGTCGGCTTTATCTCGGAGTTCACTGGCCTACGGATGTTATTGCTGGTTATATTGCGGGTTTTGTATGGCTGCTTGCTTGCATTTTTAGTTTGGAAGTATGGAAGCAGTTTCATGATTCTCGTCCTATTCCTGAAGAAAAGTTTTTGTCACCTGAATCCCAAAATCTAACCGAGAAATAACCAGAAACAAGGTTCGTAGTGAGGACTTCAGTCCGCAATAAGAAGGACTAAAGTCCTCACTACGAACCATGAAGAACAATTTCCTTTTGGGTAAAACACATGGCAATTCCTTTTTCGTAGTAAGCCGCCTCGTTAATAAAAATTGGATAAACAATTGATTTACCTTCATACAAGACCGACTCGCCCTCAAAGGTCAAAAACATTGGATCGCCCGGATTCAATGCTTCATAATCTCTCGATTGTAGCTGAGGATGAATCATTGCCTGAATTTCTCCAGAGTTGTTTCTCGGATAGTCGATCGCCCGAATGCTTTGATAAATAGTCAGGGAATTATTGACAACGGGCATTGTGCCTAGATTGTAGGCTTCTGTGCAATCTAATATTGTCCCGATAACTTGCTCGGTTTGCTGAAACCAAGACGCATCTAAAACACCTTGCGCGACTGCGCCAACTTCCAGCGTACCGCCTAACTCAGAAATCGATCGCAACAAAGGACTATCTTGATGATTGCTTGGCGAAGTGAGTAGCTTGAGGTGCGGATACACAGAGGTTAAATAAGCTGCTAGTTGCAGGTTAAAGGGATGCTGGCTGGCGAGAATAAATGTTAGCCCCATGTTCGATGTGGTGCTGTGCAAATCGATAATTAAATTTTGTTCCTGAGCATTTTTTGAGCTAAAAATGTGGTATATCTCTTTTGCCCGCTGGGCTTCGTAGCTGGAGAGGTGGGGATTTTCTAAATCTTGCTGGCGAAAGCAGCGGTTGAGGTCGATGTCGATGTAGCGTCTCCCAATTTCGCAGGCTTTGGGGTTGGCTAGCAGGGCGATTGTTTCAAAAGTCGATCGCCCAATTAACTCTGGCGCGCGATCGAACTTCTTCACAAGGTATACTCCTGTGAGTTCGTTTCCGTGGGTTCCTCCCACTATGGCAACACGTTTAATTTGATTCATAAACAAACAAGTTTCTATGCCAAGCCTACCATCATTTCAGTTCTCTTGGTAACACAGACCTCAGAAACCGGGTTTCTTTCCGTATTTATCGTCACCTAACCAAAGATTAATAAAAACCCGGTTTCTCGCCCCCTGCGTAAACAACTGATATATGTCATTGCGACGAACGAAGCAATCTTAGTCTTGGCGATTGCTTCGTGCCTCGTAATGACAATTGCGGACGTTTATTTATAATAGAAACCCGGTTGCTCATCTCAATTTGCCAATTTTTCCGGATCTTCCAAATTCCTGCCTGAATAGAAACAAGATGGCGGGGAAACACACGCGGAGACTCAGGATATGACGCGCGATGAAGCACTACGACGAATTAATCTAGCTACTGATAAAAAAATTACAAAACTTGATTTGTCGGGATTAGAGTTGCAGGAATTGCCACCGGAGATTGGCAAATGTACGCAGCTTGAAAGTTTAGATTTAAGCGGTATTGGCTTAACAGAAATCCCAGAAATTCTCTGCCAACTCTCTCATCTGTCAGTGCTTGACTTAAGTTACAATCAGATTGCAGCTATCCCAGATTTTATCGCCCAACTATCCAATCTGACAGACCTTGACCTCTATAATAATCGGATTGCTGTCATCCCAGAAGCACTCGGAAAACTGTCAAAGCTGAAACTGCTCGATCTCAGTTACAATCAGATTACCGAAATCCCAGACTCTCTCGCCCAATTGTCGAATCTGACAGACCTCGACCTGTATAATAATCAGATTACCGAAATCCCCGACTCTCTCGCCCAATTGTCGAATTTGACAAAGCTTTACCTCACGCACAATCAGATTGCAGCCATCCCAGGGGCGCTAGGAAAATTAGCGAATTTGACACAGCTCAATCTCAGTAAAAATCAGATTGCAGTAATCCCAGAGGATCTAGCCCAATTGTCGCATTTGACAGAGCTTTACCTCCGATACAATCAGATTACAGCAATTCCAGAGGATCTCGCCCAACTCTCGAATCTGTCACAGCTTTACCTCAGCAGCAATCAGATTACAGAAATTCCTGAGAATCTCGCCCAAATGCCGAATCTGAGACAGCTTTACCTGAATGATAATCAGATTACAGCAATCCCAAGGGCGATCGACAGCATGGAGAATCTAGAAAAACTCGATTTGCGGGGAAATCCGATTCTAGGGGAAATTTGATATGATGGTTGGAGCGATCGCCACCGCGCAGAAATCGATCGCATTATAGTTTCCCATCAAACCGAATAGTAGAATAGTAGATAGCTAAAAGAGGGATTTTAGATATGGGACTGAATGAGTATTTTGATTTCTTAGCAGCGGATGATATTCGCATTAAAGGACATCGCATCGGGATTGAGACGGTGCTGTATGAGTATTTGTATCGGGAACGCACCGCCGAAGAAATTCAGCAACTCTATCCATCTCTAACTTTAGCAGAAGTTTACACAACTATTTTGTATTATTTGCTGAACAAGGAATCAGTAAGTCGATATATACAAGATTGGTTGGAATGGTCACATCAGCAGCGAAAAATGCAAGCAGCAAATCCCCATCCGGCTGCGGAAAGATTGCGAAAATTGAAGGCTGAACGGGAAAGACAAACTGCGATTCAGGGTGCTTGAGAGAAATGGCGCTTAAATATTTGATGGATGAGAATGTTACGCCAATTTATGCGACACAACTTCGCCGGAAACGCCCGGATCTAGTAGTTTGGGCAGTGGGCGACATTGGTACGCCTCCGAAAAGTACGCTCGATCCGGATATTTTGATTTGGTGTGAAGATAATCGTTTTATTTTAGTGACGAACAACCGCAAGTCAATGCCAGTTCATCTGGCAGATAATATGGCGGTCGGCAGACATATTCCAGGGATTTTCATTCTCAACTCAGATTTAAGTATTGGGCAAAATATTGAGGAATTAATTTTAATTGCTGATGGTTCATTCGATGATGAATACCAAGATCAGATCGTCCATCTCCCGCTAACATAAACCGAGTGGCCAGAAACCGGGTTTTTGCGAGAATTGTTGGTGACAGCGCAGAAACCCAAAAAAACCCGGTTTCTTAGATTGTCGCGGGGGCCAGAAACCGGGTTTTTGCGAGAATTATTGGTGACAGCCCTAGATATGGGAAAAAACCCGGTTTCTTAGATTGTCGCGGGTGGCCAGAAACCGGGTTTTTACGAAAATTGTTGGTGACAGCGCAGAAACTCAAAAAAACCCGGTTTCTTAGATGGTCGCGGGTGGCCAGAAACCGGGTTTTTACGGAAATTGTTGGTGATAGCGCAGAAACTCAAAAAAACCCGGTTTCTTAGATGGTCGCGGGTGGCCAGAAACCGGGTTTTTACGAGAATTGTTGGTGATAGCCCAGAAAACCATAAAAACCCGGTTTCTTAGATGACGATGCGCGATTCTTTCCCCACCAACCAAAAAATCCTGTCACAATCAAATGAAGACTACGGGGAGACAAAAGATATGACGCGAGAAGAGTTGTTGCAGTTAACGGGACTTAAACAAATTTTAAGCCCAAACAAGGCCTAAACTGGCTTTATAAGCCGAGAATACGTCCCAATTTTGGTTCAACCATTTCACAAATC
>NZ_JAEQCE010000129.1:0-11506 GCF_020738665.1 Microcoleus sp. PH2017_08_TRC_O_A | reverse complement strand
ATTTGGTTTCACGTACTTTGCCATATTAGTATTATGGATCGCCATGTACGCATTGTCCAGTCTTGTCCAATAAATTAATGATTAGAGGCATACCGATCGAAAACCTCGATACGTCAGTAATTTGCCCTCATCTTGCAAAAATATTAATTTGCATCCCCCCACTTCTAATTCCTTGTGTTATTCTAATCATTGTGACTACTGAAATGATACTCAGAACGCAGGTTCTTTCGGTTACGCTGGCAAGGGCTAGCGCACAAATCCTCACACCAGATCTTGTATTTGGGTGAGGTGCGTTCAAATATGAAGCCATTTAGCTAATCCTGGAGGTGATGCCCATGATAGAAAGTAGTAAATGCATGGGTCATCAGATTGGAAACTACCGGCTGTGCGCCGGGGCCGCTCACTAGCAGTCAGCCGTCGTTTCCAACTGGAAACGAATTCCATCGGGAACCAGGCTCAGCTAGGGATTCTCCCGGCAGTCAGGTTCTAATCTGAAGACCCGCTAGACCGCTCTCACCTCAAATAGTGTTAAATCTTAAGTATTAAAACTTGAGCCTCAATACTATTGGTGAGAGCGGATAGTTTTTGGTCGGATTTTTGACCAGAAATAATTGGTTGAAAGTCGGAACCCTGCTCGGGAGAAATTAAAATCAGACTATTCATTACTCCAATCCTCGGACTTAAGGGTAGAGGTCGCTCTTAAACTGTCAACTGTCAACTGTCAACTGTCAACTGTTGACAGGTGGGCTGTTAATCTCCCAAAAAGCTTATCCCAAAATAAAAAAAATTATGGCAGATCTACTTAACGATACTGAAATTCAAGAGCGCGCCAGTCAATTATCGGGCTGGACGGTGGAAGGTAAGCAACTGCGGTGTACCCGTTTATTTAAAGATTTTATCGGCGCGATCGCCTTTGTGAATAAGTTGGTCGCCCCCTCAGAAGCGGCAGGACATCACCCCGACATAGAAATCTCCTATAACCAAGTAACAGTTAACTTGACAACTCACGATGCCGGAGGCTTAACTGAGAAAGACATGGCGCTAGCCCAAGAGATTTCTGCGCTAAATTAGCTAGTTAGGCGGGAATCCCCACCCCATATTGTTTACAGATTGGGGTGGGATGAAAGCCAAGTTGATTGAGGTGGGATGGTTGACCAATCCCGTAGGGCTCGGAAGCCATCACCGCCGAAATCGACAATCTTTGATATCATTGAACCACAGTGGGGCTGGACGTGTTCCTCACTATAAAACGCCGTAGAGAGAAACAGTTTGGAGTATCTCGAAGGAAGATCTAGATATCCTTTACAGGACTCAGATGCCCAAACTATATTGCTTGCAATTAGTGTGGGAGCGTCACAAGAGTTCTCATTTTCCTAGCCGCCACTGCATCTAGCGACAGTCCCAAGAGCAGAAAGCCCGCTCAAAAGAAAATATCGACTCTGGGTTAAAATCGGGTGTGAGAAAGTCGAGATGCAACAAGTCCAATGTATTAAAGGCTATTCGCCATCCTCCGACCATGATCGTATTTGAAAGGCCAGAGTTCTTGAACGAATCTGCTCAAAGAACAGAACTGATAGAAAAGCTTTTGGATATTGGCGCGGCGCTCTCTAGCGCCCCCGATTTGGGCGGGTTGTTAAACTTGATTTTATCCAAAAGCCGGGAAATCACCTACAGCGATGCGGGCAGCGTTTATTTAGTAGATCACAGCGACGAGAAATCTAAGTTGCTGTTCAAGGTAGCTCAAAATGGTTCTAAACCCAGACTGTCGTTTAAGGAGTTTGCCCTGCCGCTGACAGACAAAAGCTTGGCGGGATACGTGGCAATTACAGGTCAAAGTTTGAACCTGTCTGATGCCTATGACTTGCCTCCCGATGTACCCTACCAGCTAGATACGAGTTTTGACAGGGATATTAATTACCGCACTTGCTCGGTAATGGTGTTGCCGATGCAAAACCGACAGGGCGAGACAATAGGCGTACTGCAACTGATCAACCGCAAAAAAAAGGCAGATGAGGTGCTGACGGCAGAGAATGCCTGGGAATCGACGCAGCAGTATTCCGAGTGGGAAGAAAGGATAGTTCGATCGCTCGCTTCTCAAGCAGCAATCTCGATCGAGCGCAATCAACTCCAAGAAAGCATAGAACACTTGTTCGAGGGCTTCGTCAAAGCAAGCGTGCAAGTCATAGAAGCCCGAGATCCATGTACCTTCGGCCATTCAGAACGAGTCGCAGCCCTGACAGTACGCCTGTCAGAAGAAGTAAACGCCGTCAGCAATGGATGGCTGCGCTCTATTTACTTTAACAACCGTCAAATTCAAGAAATTCGCTACGCCGCCCTGCTGCACGATTTTGGCAAAATCGGAGTACCAGAAGCAGTTTTGACCAAGCAGAAAAAGCTCTACCCCTCACAGCTAGAAATCATTCGCCACCGTTTCGCCCTAGCTCAGCGGACGCTGGAAATGGAATGCGTCCAGTCTAAATACAAATACTTGCTAGAGCATTCAGCTTACCGAAAACACCCGGACTCTGGGCCAGAGTGCGCTAAATGCCAGGAAATAGAACAGCTAGACACGGCGCTAGCAGACGCAAAAACCAGATTGGCAGAATATTGGGAAGTCCTGCTAGAGGCCAACGAACCTCACATTTTGGCAGAAGAACCCCTAGCTCAACTGCTAGAACTTTCTCGGCAAACTTACAGAGATATAGACGGGGCAATTAAACCTCTGCTGAGTCCAGACGAAATCGTGCAATTGATGGTGTCGAGGGGCAACCTGACGCCGACAGAACGATCGGCAATCGAATCTCACGTCACTCACACTTACGAATTTCTCAGCCAAATTCCGTGGACAAAGGATCTAAAAAATGTTCCCCAAATAGCCTACGGACACCATGAAAAACTCGACGGCACAGGCTATCCACGAGGTCTAACAGACTCAGAAATCCCCATTCAAGCGCAATTGATGACGATCGCCGATATTTATGACGCCCTGACAGCCGGCGATCGCCCCTACAAACGAGCTTTGCGAACAGATGCAGCAATGAAAATTTTGCGGCAAGAAGCAGCTCACAACAAAATCAACGCCGATTTATTAGAACTGTTCGACCGTCGCCGAGTCTTTAGCGTCCTAGGACACGGTTTGGATGCAAAAGTCGAATCAGTATAGACGATTCGGACGTGCTGTGCTAAAAAGTAAATAGGCTATCGAGCGCCTAATGTGTCAGTAGTCCAATCAATCCCAAGTCCAAGTATGGTAAGGTTTTGAGGCAGTTGAGTACCTAGTCAAAAACAGGCACCCGACAGCAGCCAATCACATCCATACACTCAGTTAGTCCCCAAAAATCAAAAGAAAAAGTGAATTTTAGGTCTCTTTTTAAAGTATGCTAGTTTAGCAACTACTGACCACATAGAAGACTCGAAAAGTTTCTCTGTAATCGGTGTGAGGATGAGAGTGAATATGTCGAAATTTTTGTGGAGTTACCTACTAATCAGCCCAGCAGTCTTAGGAGCTACCCTAGTAGTTTCTTCGAGCGCGATGGCAGCAGACGCTCAGCAAGCTGCTGATGCGCTCAAGCCTCAAGCTGCCCAAGCTGAAACAGGCCAAGCCTCCGAAGCCAAAGTTAATGCTTTAGCGGCTGTTGACGAAACTACCGCAGCACTAAAGCCAGTCGAAGAAATTTCCCAAGGAACAGGCAGCGAAACCAAGCCAGCGATTGCAGATGCCAGCCCTGCTGCAACGGGCAGCGCGATCGCCTCCGCCACCACAGACCCCGCAGCAACAAATCTTGAAGCTGCATCACAACCTGTAACTGAATCTTTAGCAGCAGTTGAGCCAACAGTCGCTCAACCAGTAGAAAATTCAGCGGCAGCCAGACTAGAAAATCCAGCCCCAGCAGCTACCGCTGTCAAGGAGCAAATCAGTGCAGTTCAATTAGAAACTACTGCCCCGGCAGTTGCAGAGCAGGCACAACAAAATTTGCCCTCTCCGGCCCAATCTCTAGCCCAAACTGTCGCACCACAAGCTCAAAACCCAGCCGCCACATTAGAACAGGTCAACGAGTACAGCAGCGAAGGTGCTGGTGGCGAAACTCAGGCTCAAGTAACCTCAGTATCTCAACTTTCCGACGTGCGGCCCACAGACTGGGCATTCCAAGCACTGCAATCCCTAGTCGAGCGCTACGGCTGTATTGCCGGGTATCCAGACGGCACATTCCGCGGCAACCGGGCAATGACCCGCTACGAATTTGCCGCCGGTTTAAACGCTTGCTTAGACAAAGTTAACGAGCTAATTAAAGCAGGTACAACCAACTTAGCGACAAAAGACGACTTGGCAGCCCTCCAACGGCTCCAGGAAGAATTTGCAGCAGAACTGGCAACCTTGCGCGGCCGCGTCGATGCTCTGGAAGCTCGCACATCCGAACTCGAAGCTAACCAATTTTCAACTACTACCAAACTGACTGGGGAAGCAATTTTTGCCCTCAGCGACGACTTTGGTGGCAATGATGGCTTGTTTGGCAGAGACAACAGAAGAGTCGGTACGGGTAACAATGAAGCCGTCTTCCAACAGCGGGTACGTCTCAATTTAAATACGAGCTTCACCGGCAGAGACTTGTTGCTCACCAGACTGGATGTGGGCAACGGTCAAAACTTTAACTTGGGGGCGACGAGCGAAGGTACTCAAACCTGGAACGTAGTTGGCAGAACCGACAACGTTTTTCACTTGGGCAGCTTGCTTTACAAGTTCCCCGCTAGCAATCGGTTGAACGTTACCATTGAAGCCGCTAACGGTATTTGGAACGATTTCATTCCTACCGTCAACCCTTACTTTGAAGACTTTGACGGCGGTAATGGCTCCCTCAGCGCCTTCGGTCAGAGCAACCCAATTTATCGCCTAGGTGGCGGTGCTGGTATCGGCTTCGATTACGCCTTCGGTGGCAGAGGCTTGCTGGGCGGTGTGTTCGGCCCGACTTCTCTGTCCTTTGGATATTTGGCGTCAAATCCGGCAAGTCCCGCCAAGGGCGCAGGCTTGTTCAACGGCGATTACGCAGCGATGGGGCAGTTGACTTTTACCCCGGGACGCAACTTGCAAGTTGCTCTCACTTACAACCACGGTTACTTTAGCAGAGGTAACTTCGGGTTTGACAACGGTTTGGGGAACGGGCCAGACAAACTTGGCGGTTTTACAGGCACGGGCGTGGCTAATTCCATCAACGGTTTGAGCGAAGGCTTTGACGGCTTCCGCGCTCGCAAAGTTGTCAGCAACTCCTACGGTGCTGAGGCTTCGTTCCGACTCAGCCCGAGATTTATCATTGGGGGCTGGGCTGGTTTAACCAATGCTCGTATTCTCGGCGTCGGCGATGCGAGAATTTGGAACTACGCAGCCACTTTGGCTTTGCCCGATTTAGGGAAAGAAGGCAACTTGCTGGGCTTTGTGGTAGGTCGTGAGCCTTACTTGGATAAACTTGAGGCTCCTGGCAATTTGCGGAACTTCAACAACGATACTTCGTGGCACTTTGAAGGCTTCTACAAGTTCAAGCTCTCGGATAACATTGCCGTGACTCCGGGCGTCATTTGGATTACCAACCCGAATCAAGACCGCAATAATGACGACATCATTATTGGTACTCTGAGAACTACTTTCACGTTCTAAGAGTGCGTTTTAAGAGGCAGGGAGAGTCATATTCTCTCTCTGCTAACAACTCTATAATTTAACATTAGCCCTGCTTGTCGCAGGGCTTTTTTGTGTGGCGGACAAATGCAGCTCATCTTATTTAAAAGTCCTTTTCCCCACCTTCCTCTTCCACCAGCACCCCAAGCCAAAAGCTAAACCAACACCTGCGATCGTAGTAGGTTCCGGCACAGTTTCAGACTCAGACTCGTACTCATAGGCGAGAGTAAGCTTTGAGTCAGTCGTGACAGTGCCCGCGTAAGTGACCGTTGTAGGCGTTCCTAAAACTCTCACAGTACCCATAGCCACAATACTAGCAGCAATTAAATCCCCAGCACACCCACTAAACATATTTAGGTACTGTGGCGAACTATAACTCCTTGAAACAATACCACTCGCACTCCCACCTCTAGCCCCCGCAGCCCCCGATTCAATACTCATTTCCGGCGGATTTGCAAACAAACTCAAAACCAAATTCGGGTCAGCTTTTAAACTCGGTAAATTCACAGCAATTTGAGCATTCGTTACCGCCGTCCCAGTAAAATTGCTAGCAGGAACAATGCTGATATCACTGTTCACCGTTGACTCAACTTTAACATAAGCCTTTAACAGCGTCCCCAAAAGCGAATTAAACTTAGGAAACACCCCATTCAGCGTACTATTAACTGGCTGCTGCTTCAAAGAAACCGTATAAGTTTGCGTGAGAACAGCAGCTTGTACAGGAATTGCGATCGAATTGAAAGCAGAAAAACCCAAAGCCCCAGAAACAACCGCTAATCCTAACTTTTGATATCCATTCATGGCGACACACTCCTAAATAATCACTTAACTTTCTCGCTTATTTGTTTAACTGCCAGACAGCAAGTTAAACTTATAAAAATCGATAAACGTCGGCATATTTTGCACCGCCCAATCAACAACAGCAGACAACAGATAACCTAAAACCCAGACCGTATAAGCTATGCTAAAAGGAGCATAAGCAGCCAAAGTCCAGCAGTCTGAAGGTTCTTCCCAAATCTGTTCTCGCCGCAGCAAACGATCGTAAAATTGAAAAGACCTCGATCGCAAATTGTTGATCCCAGTCAAAGCAACCAGCAAATAATAGCCATCAAACTTATTCAAAGGGTTGAGATTAAAAACTACAGTGACAAGCGTAGCTACCATCAGCAAATAGCTAGCAAGATGCCATCCAGAATTAGGCTTAGACAAAACCCAAACCCAAACCGATAAAGCCCAGATAGCCACTTGCACCAACACGCCTGCTGCTACTACCAAAACGCGCTGCTTCCGCCTCACTAAACTATACTGATCTGTGGTATCCGTATAGCATCCCGGTATCAAACACAAAAACAGCAGCCCCATTTCTGGGACAACACCACCGTAGTGCTTCAAAGTAAAAGCGTGACCTAATTCGTGCAGACAAACTACTACCATAATCAGTAGCACAAATGTTAACAGAGTTGTAATTTCCCCTGTAGCCCAAACCTGTTGATTGGAAGCAGAAACCTCGTCAGCCAAAGCCAGCCACACAGCCAGAGAAGCACTGATTAAAACACCCAGAAAAAAGGCAAATTGCCAAGTCCAGATCCAGCGGAGTTTACCCGTATGTTTAGTTAGCCAAGCATCGGGATTCAACAGGGGAATTTGGAAAGACAATAATTGCTGAATGTTGAATTTATTTTGGGGTGGTTTTGGAGGTTGGGTTCCCTCTAACATTCCCGTTTCAGCTAGCATCCGCAGCAAGTATTGCAAATCCTCCAAAGTAATG
Source organism: Microcoleus sp. PH2017_08_TRC_O_A (assembly GCF_020738665.1). Lineage (NCBI taxonomy): Bacteria > Bacillati > Cyanobacteriota > Cyanophyceae > Oscillatoriales > Microcoleaceae > Microcoleus > Microcoleus sp. PH2017_08_TRC_O_A. The sequence continues at coordinate 4,073 of NZ_JAEQCE010000129.1, read as the reverse complement.
TCATAGATGTCTGCGATATCGCCGATCGGCTTGAAGCCCAATTCTTCCATTACCTCTTTGTCAGAATTGTCAACTTGCAAGCAAGTTACGCCTTCGGAGTTGCGGAGTATCCAATAGCCGTCTGGGTGCGGTATCCACTGTACCGTTGATTTGAGTTTAGGGCCATAAAGATTTGTGTCACTTATTTGGTATAGATCCCAATCAGCAATTAAGTCGGGACACAATTTTTCTTGACTTTCTATGCGTGCAAATCTTTCACCATTTTGCATAGTGTTGGGAGTTGTAAATTGTCAGATGCACAGCAAAACTTTGGGAGCATTCCATTTTTGTAAATATATCCGTAGGGGTGAAGCATTCCGGCAGTCAGCCTCTCCTGATAACTAATAAATTATCTGCCGGAATGCTTCACCCTGCACTCATTGGGATGCACAGCAAAACTTTGTTTGACAAAGCTAGCAATTTATATTTTGTTTTAGGGGAATGTTACACTTTGTATTAATCGGTCATAAGAAAATAATTCAATTGTATTCAGAACTTGCGTCTCAAAATTTATCTGCTAATGTTGAATTAACTGATTTTTAGATTCGCAGTCAATATAAACTTCTGAGTTTTCACTTGGAGTTACTAAGCGCAGGGGCTTAAGTATATGGTCTGGCATTCAAAAAGCTTATCTGTCCGCAACAATACAGGGGTTGAGAACTCTCCCCCAAAAACTCGTCGCCCGCGAAAAACATTCATTCTCGAACGAATTATCAATCCTAGCACCATAATTCCTGGTGGTGGAGATGACCATGACGCGCTGCATCAGATTCTCAACTCTCTGAGTTTTTTAAGTTTTGATTTTTCAGACTGAGCGGAAAAATTTCATCACACCCTAGCCCACACGAGCAATTTACATTTCTTTGCAGATAGCGGTGCGGGTACTTGCCCAACTTCCCCCATCCCCGATGGCGACTTGCCGCCAATTATTGACTTTGACCCCTTGGGCTTGTATCAACCACCAACACCAACACTCTTAGCCCAACATTCAAGGAGCCTTTGATACCCTGCCGCCCCCAATTATACTCCCCATAGATCCGCCTGGAACCAATAACAAAGTACCTACAGACTTAGGTGGCGCTTACACATTTACAACCAAAACAGCATCAGGTAATAACGAAGCAGGTTCAGCGAATCAATATACCTTCAGCATCGCCAATTCCGAACTCAATTCCACAGATTCAGACACCGTACTCGTTGGAATTTCAGTAGAATCAAAAGACAATCAAAAACTCCCCGAACTACCCGAAATAGATAAACTCACACCAATTTCCACATCAACCAATACAAACAGTAACTACTCCCTATTTGCCATCAAAAAATCAGGCTTAAACCTGCTTAACTTGAACAGCGCATCAAGTAGCGCATACACTCTCAAACTAAACATAGCAGGCGACATCAACAGCGACGGCCGAATTGATATAACAGACAGACAACTGCTAGATAACGCTCTAGGCAGCACAGCAACAGACCCCAATTATACAATTAACCTAGACCTCAACCGCGATGGAATCATCAACTCAGTAGACCAAACTCTCCTCAACAACAACTTCGGCTTCATCACCAACAAACCACCAGTCACCTCCCCATTCTCAACCAACACCCATGCAGAATTGGAGACAATCATACCCTTAATCGGTAAAGCAACAGACCCCGAAAACGACCCCATCTCCTACAACACGCTCAACCCAATTAACGGTACTGTAAAATTCGATCCCATTACCAAAACAGCAACCTTCAAACCCACACCCGGATTCTCAGGCATCGCCAGCTTTGACTTCATAGCCAGCGACGGCTATAACAGTGGAATACCAGCAAAAGTAACAGTCAACGTCAGCGGAGCCCCGCTACTTTCCTTAGACTTCGCCAATCGCAACCCTCAGCTTTATCCAGGAGACAATACAAAATTAGTTGTGCTGGGAGACTTCGCCGACCAAAAAGGCGTAGTGCTGCCAGATTCTTACTTAACATACACATCATTAAATCCAGAAATAGCACCCATTGACCCCTTCGGAAAAATCACAGGATTAGCCAACGGAACCTCAATTTTTACAGCATCTCGCAACAACATTCAAGCCGTGACTGCGGCACGAATAGGCGAACTGCCAATTCCTGCCAACGATGACGAATGGAACGCCCTACTAGCAGAGATTTACGGTTTGGATGTTTACCCGCAAGCAGTAACATTAACAACAGGAGTAAAGCGCTCCTTACTGGTAGAAATTCAAGGACTTACCGACTCTCCAGACCTCAAATTCGGCTCTACTGGCACTCGCTACTTCGTCAGTAACCCCAATGTATTGCAAGTAAATTCAGACGGCGTAATTACTGCTGTAGGTGAAGGAATTGCCAGCGTCACCGTCATCGATGGAGCAGCAGAAAAGGTAGTTCCAGTGCGCGTAGAAAAGCCTTTGATAGGCCCTGCTACTTTAGGAGTTGATGGCGGAGTAGTGCAAGGCAGCGACGGCTCAAAAATAATGGTAGCTCCTACTGCCTTAACTCAAGATACAACAGTTAACATAACGCCACTTAGCAGCACTTCACTACCACTACCATTCCCCGATAGCATGGAGTTTGCTGGGGGCTTCAATTTGGAATTGGGCAACACCCCCTTGAAGATACCAGTCCAGTTGGCAATTCCAGCCCCAGTTGGCGTACCAATCGGCACCGAAGTTTTATTCATGCGGAAGGGGTCGCTACCGACTGGGGCTGATAGCTGGAACGAAACTTGGCTGATACAAGAATCAGGAGTAGTAGGTGCAGACGGCTACATCCGCACCACTTCCCCACCCTTTCCAGGCGTGACAGAGAGCGGTACTTATACAATTGGATTATTGCCCGCAGGAATGCCATCAGTCAGTTCAATTGTTAACGCCAGCACAAAAGCTAATTCAGGACTAATTAACCTTTCGACTAACCTTAACTTTGAGAATAGTTATTTAGGAGCAAAAACGAGTGGAATTGGTGCAGTCGCAGCCACAGAAAATCAATTCGAGGCAACAACATCACTATTAACTTACTTAGCCCAATCTTCAAACCAGCCACTGGAAATAATCGGAATTCCCAAAGTTGGGGAAACTGTCGTCACTACCGCTCAGGTACAACTGAATACACAAGGAGTTCCTACAGTCTCAGCATTTCTCTCTGGCCCGGACACTGGGCTAGCAGTTCCCCTCGAACCGCCGTCGCTGGAGTCGGTCCAACTGGAGTTCTCCAACAGCGAACCTGTGATATTCTTAACAGGCAGCAATTTCCTCAATGGACTCAACGGCAATCTGGGTGCGAGTTTCGGGGATTTGAATGTTGACTTCAAGGTGTCCGGTAAGAGCTACTCAGGCACTGTTGTACCGGGACTCAGTAGTTCCCTGGGAGAAAACCGCTATAAAGTGGCGGTAAAAGCTCCGATTAGCGTACCTTTGGGCGAGTCGGAAATTGTGCTGTCGCGGCAGCAGAAAGAGCGTTTTGGCCCTGGCCCTGTTGATGCCTCGGTGGTTAAACGTTCGAGTTTTGAAGACCTCCAGTTAAAGCCTGTATTTTCTGATTTGATACTGGTGGCACAGCGGAATAGTGACAAAATTCAGGTAATCGACGCTCTCAGTTCAGTTCAGAGTCCGTCGAACCCGCAACAGAAGCCTCCCAAGGATTTATCGGTGGGGATACCGGGGACAGCGGTAGGGACAACCTTAGACCGTCCGGGATTGTTAGCTGTGACCAGTAATGCGACTCGCGCCTATGTACCTTTGGAGAGGACGGGGCGGGTGGCGATGGTGGATTTGCTGGCGCGGCGTCCGGTTGATGTTGATGCTTCGACACCGGCTGTCGATGATATTATTTTGCCCAGTGGTGCATCTCCTGGGGCGATATCTATTGACCCTTGGGATAATTATGCTTACGTCGCGGACTCAGGGCGGGGTAGCATTTATGTCCTGGATGTTAATCCTGACTCGCCAAGCTATAACGAAGTTGTTCGGACTATCTCAGTTAATGCTACGTCAGGACTGCGCCAGATTGCGGTTAGCAGTGATGGGCGCAAG
>NZ_JAEQCE010000128.1:0-14107 GCF_020738665.1 Microcoleus sp. PH2017_08_TRC_O_A | reverse complement strand
AAACTGTGGTCGTCGGCGCCGTTGGGTTGTGTACCGCCGCAATTGCGACGGTTCCTTCAGAAGAGTAGTTCGCTACGGCTACTGGTAAAGTTTAGTGCTCTGAATTCAGCTCTATAACTTTTGATCGAGAAAGCACCCATAACTTTATGGGTGCTTTTTGCTGATTGGGTAGTTGGTGATGAGTAATCTTCTTTATGCTCTACCATTATTCATTTTGCAAAATGTTAAAGAACATCCCTTTGATCGGCAAAATGCCATTATTCGGACAAGTTAACAGGTTTAAGAAATATCAGGTTGTACTCCAGCAGAGCGAAGAAGACTGCGGGGCGGCTTGTTTGGCTTCGATCGCCAAATTTTACGGACAGAATTTTACCATTAGCCGCTTGCGAGAATCTGCGGGTACAGGCCAAAAGGGGACGACTCTGCTGGGCTTGAAACAAGGCGCTGAGGCGGTGGGCTTTAATGCTCGATCCGTGCGAGCAGCGGCTGCTATTTTAGACAAAATTGACGAAGCACCTTTACCGGCTATTATTCACTGGAGCGGGTACCACTGGGTTGTTTTGTACGGAAAGCAGGGCGACAAATATGCGATCGGCGATCCGGCTGTCGGTATGCGCTATATTTCCAAAGAAGAATTAGCAGCAGGTTGGACAGATTGGCTGTGCTTGCTAGTAGACCCAGATCCCGATCGATTTTTTGCCGAAGCAGACGGCCAACCGCCCGCCAATTCGTTACAAAAATGGACGCGCCGGGTTTGGATTTACCGCCAGCTTTTAATGGAAGCACTGTTGATGAATGTGGTGTTGGGTTTGCTGTCGATTGCTTCACCTTTTCTGGTACAACTGCTCACCGACGACATTTTGGTGCGGGGCGACACGCAACTTTTGGCAAGTGTGGCGATCGCAGTTATAGTTATGAACCTATTTAGCAGCAGTTTAGGATTAGTACAGTCGAACTTAATTGCTCAATTTTCCCAGCGTTTAGAGTTGGGATTGGTCATGGAATTTGGGCGTAAATTCCTGCGATTGCCTTTAAGCTTTTACGAAACCAGACGCAGCGGCGAAATCGTCAGTAGATTACAAGATATCCAAGAAATCAATAAATTAGTTTCTCAATTTGCGATCAGCTTACCAAGTCAATTTTTTATAGCTGTAGTTTCTTTTATTTTCATGTTGTTTTACAGCAAGGAACTGACGCTGGCAGCTACAGTCATCGCTTTGTTCATGACTGCCTCTACAGTAGTTTTTCTGCCCGTATTGCAGCAAAAAACGCGGAATTTATTTGTACTGGAAGCAGAAACTCAAGGCGTTTTAGTAGAAACATTTAAAGGCGCGCTGACCGTCAAAACGACTAGCAGCGCCCAGCAACTTTGGGAAGAATTTCAAGGTCGCTTCGGTCGTTTAGCGAGTCTTACTTTTCGCACTACACAAATTGGCATTCTCAATAATATCTTTTCTGGCTTTGTTGCTTCAGCGGGCAGCATTACCCTGCTGTGGTTGGGCAGCGGGTTGGTGATTGACAAGGCATTGAGTATCGGTCAGTTGCTAGCATTTATTAGCATGAATCAAAACGTTACTACTTGGGTGACTTCCTTGGTCGAATCTACTGATGAAATGGCTCGCGTGCAGACAGCAACTCAACGGCTTTCGGAAGTCATAGACGCTGAGCCAGAAAGTAAAAGCGATATTAATAAACCTGTGGTAACGCTTCAAGGCGGCGACGAAATTGTTTGTAAGAGTGTGAATTTTCACTACCCAGGCAGACTTGACTTGTTGGAAAATTTTTCTGTGACGTTTCCGGGCGGTCACGCAATTGCTTTAATCGGTTATTCTGGTTGTGGAAAAAGTACGCTAGCTAAGGTAATTGCTGGTCTGTATCCGCTGCAATCTGGTAATGTGAGAATTGGCGGTTACAATTTGCAGGATTTGTCTCTCGATTGTCTCAGACAGCAGGTGGTTCTTGTTCCCCAAGAAGCTCATTTCTGGAGCCGTTCGATTCTCGATAATTTTCAGTTGGGGAGTCCCGATGCCACTTTTGAACAGATTGTGAAAGCTTGCAAAATTGCCGGGGCGGATGAATTTATAAGCCAATTACCGGATAAATATCAAACTGTTTTAGGGGAGTTTGGGGCGAATATTTCGGGGGGACAAAGACAGAGATTGGCGATCGCCCGTGCCATTCTCAATAACCCGCCCGTGTTGATTCTAGACGAGTCTACCGCAGGGCTAGATCCCGCCAGCGAAGCGGAAGTCTTGGAAAATTTGTTGATGTACCGGCAGGGGAAAACTACGATTTTTATCAGTCACAGGCCCCGAGTGATCGATCGCGCCGATTGGATTATCATGTTAGAACGCGGCAGGTTGAAACTGCAAGGATCTGCTGCAAAATTGCGATCGATTCCCGGAGATCACTTAGAGTTTTTGGAACCTTAGACAAAATTGCAAAAATAATTAGGACGGGCTAGAAGCCCATCCCACAATAAAAAAAATTGTGGAACGGGCATCTTGCCCGCCCAATCTATGATTGTGCTATGATTGTGGAACGGGCATCTTGCCCGCCCAATCTATGATTGTGGAACGGGCATCTTGCCCGCCCAATCTATGATTGTGGAACGGGCATCTTGCCCGTCCAATCTATGATTGTGGAACGGGCATCTTGCCCGTCCAGCTATTGTTGCAATCTTGTCTAATGCACCCGACAAACTAGGGGAATCGCCTCCTGATTTTCCAACACCAAACCGTACTCCAAACCCTCAACAACCGCCTGACAAGAAGCATCCAAAATATTACCAGAAACCCCAACCGTCGTCCAACGATCGTGACCGTTACTAAACTCAACAAACACGCGAGTTTTAGCCGAAGTTCCCGCACCAGAATCCAGAATTCGCACCTTGTAATCTGTCAGATAAAAATGCGCTATCGCCGGATAAAAATTCACCAAAGCTTTCCGCAAAGCCGCATCCAAAGCCGAAACCGGGCCGTTTCCTTCCGCACATTCCAGAATAATTGTACCGTTGACTGACAATTTCACAGTGGCTAAAGCCGTACAATCTTCGCCAACCTTATCGCAGTGAACTTGAAATCCATGAATTTCAAACCACCGCTGCCGCTTTTCCAAAGCTTCCCGCATCAACAATTCAAAAGACGCCTCAGCACCCTCAAATTGATATCCCTGACTTTCCAAATCTTTCAACTTTTCCAGAATTTGGCGGCAAGCAGGATTTTTGCGATCGAGTTCAATACCAAAAGTCTTAGCCTTCGCCAAAACATTACTCAAACCCGATTGATCCGAAATCACAATTCGCCGGATGTTGCCGATTTTTTCCGGTTCCAAGTGTTCGTAAGTTAACGGATTTTTTTCAACCGCCGATACGTGAATTCCGCCCTTGTGAGCAAAAGCCGAAAGGCCAACAAAAGGAGCGTGATCGTCGGGAGCAAGATTAACAATTTCGCTGACGGAGCGACTGACTTGAGTTAATTTCGCTAATTGCTCATCTTGAATGCAATCATAACCCAACTTGAGCTGAAAATTAGGAATCAAGGAACACAAATTAGCATTACCGCAGCGTTCGCCATAACCGTTAATAGTTCCCTGTACCATCGTCACCCCTTCCCGCACACCAGCCAGAGCATTAGCAACGGCAACTCCAGAGTCGTTGTGAGTGTGAATTCCTAACTGTAATGATTGAGTTAGTTCAGTTCCTAAAGCCGCTAAAACATCACGCACAACTTGACTAACTTCGTCAGGCAAAGTACCGCCGTTGGTATCGCAAAGCACCAGCCATTCTGCACCAGCATCCGCCGCTGCCATTAAAGTTTTAATCGCATACTCGGGATTGTGTTTGTAGCCGTCAAACCAGTGTTCGGCATCGTAAATAACGCGCCTTCCCTGACTCCGTAAATATTCAATAGTATCTCGAATCATCGCCAGATTTTCTTCTAACGTCGTCTTCAAACTTTCAATTACGTGCAAATCCCACGACTTGCCAAACAGCGTTACCCAGCGAGTCCCCGCAGACAAGATAGGCTGCAACATTTCATCATTGGCTGCCGTTTTTCCCGGTCGTCTGGTCGAACAAAAAGCGACAACTTCTGCTTGAATTAATGGCTGTTCTTTGAGCCGCCAAAAAAATTGTACGTCTTTAGGATTTGCTCCCGGCCAGCCACCTTCAATAAACGGAATTCCTAAACTGTCTAACTGTCGAGCAATTCGCACTTTGTCTTCGAGAGATAAGCAGAGTCCCTCGCACTGAGCGCCGTCTCGCAGCGTGGTATCGTAGATCCAGAGCCGATTTTTCATGGGAATTCTCAATTCTCAATTGGTAATATATCACTTATCATATTAGATGAAATTATTTTAAATAAATGCGATAATATATAGGAAAATTAACATAAATCTAATCGGGGTAAATTACTGTGGTTAAGGTACAAGCGCAAGGAAAAACATTTGAGTGCGATCGCGGATCGAATCTCCGTGAAGTCTTGCTCAAAAACGGCATCGATCTCTACAACGGCAACGCCAAAGTCATCAACTGTCACGGTTTGGGGACTTGTGGCACCTGTGCCGTCACCATCGAGGGCGAAGTTTCCGAGTCCGAGTGGCGTGAAAAAGCGCGACTTTCGATTCCTCCCCATTCTCCCGCATCAAACCGCCGTTTGTCCTGCCAGACTAAGGTTTTGGGCGATATTAAGGTGACAAAATATGATGGTTTTTGGGGCCAGGGCTCGGAAACTGTATGGAAACCTCAAGGATAGATTTTTGGTGCAGGAAGGCTGATAAGCTGTAGTGCATTTAGATTGCATATTTTGGGTGGTGCTGCGAAGCCCACCCCACAAGAAAATATGTAAGACTTGCCCCAAAATTCTAACTGTAAGGTGCGAACACCAGCACCTTACCCTCAAGAAGGCCCCGAGGTAAAAAAGCCAGACAGTCCATAGAAAAGTCAATGAATTCATCTCAAGATATTCTGATTATTGGTGGCGGAATTATCGGCCTTTCCCTAGCAGTTGAACTGAAATTGCGAGGGGCATCTGTCGCTGTTCTTACCGCCGATTCTCCACAACCGACGGCCCGGGCTGCTGCCGGAATGCTCGCTCCCCAAGCGGAACGAATTCCCCCCAGTCCGATGCTGGATTTGTGCTTGCAAAGTCGCGCGCTGTATCCTTCCTGGGTGGAACGCCTGGAAGAGATTACGGGGTTGAAAACGGGGTATTGGCGATCGGGAATTCTCGCACCAGTTTGTCAAAACGATCCTCAACAACAGCCGCTATTGTCAAACCTTAACTCTCATTGGTTAGACAGAGATACTGTTCGCCAGCACCAGTTTGGATTGGGTGAAGAAGTAATCGGTGGTTGGTGGTATCCTGACGACGCTCAAGTGGACAACCGCGCTTTATTTCGGACGCTACAGAGCGCAACCAAAGAATTGCAAATTGAGATTATTCAAGATACTGCAAAGGAAATTATTCGGCATGGAAACCGAGTTTTTGGCGTAGAAACAACGGCAAGAAAATTGCAAGCTGACCGTTATGTTTTGGCGGCAGGGCCTTGGTGTGAGAAGTTATTGAATGTTCCGGTTTTTCCCAGAAAGGGGCAAATGCTGTCAGTGTGCGTACCAAAAGATTGTGCAGTTATGCAGCCATTGCAAACAGTTTTATTCGGGACTGGCATTTATATTGTGCCGCGTCAAGATGGCAGAATTATTATTGGTGCAACTAGCGAGAATGTGGATTTTACCCCTGGAAATACTCCAGCGGGAATTCAAAGTTTGCTAGCAGGAGCGATTAAGTTATATCCCGAATTGCAGAATTATCCGATTCTAGAGTTTTGGTGGGGATTTAGGCCGGCTACTACGGATGAGTTGCCGATTTTGGGCGCTTCTGCTTGGGATAATTTGACATTGGCAACTGGGCATTATCGCAATGGCATTTTGTTGGCTCCGGTGACTGCTAAGTTGTTGGCTGATTTGATGTTAAATCGAAAGTTAGATCCGTTGTTGGCTGCTTTTAATTATGCGAGGTTTGCATTTTCCTGACATTCGGTTTAATCGTTCGGACTTTAGTCCTCTCTTTATAAAGATAAATGAAGCAGGACTAAAGCCCTTACTACGAACTTAATTTTGGCGTAAGTCCAAATTAGTTAGATTCCGTTTTTTTGGGTAGGTTCAATTCCCTGCATTTAAGCGCAGCCAAATCGTAAGCATTTTGGTAATCTTTACCGCCTAACATCACATCGCCGTAATATTCATAGGGTTGATTTCCGTAAACCGGCAGCGGATCGTCTTCTGGATAATCTTCTTTTGATTCGTCTAGAATTGCTTTGAGTTTCTTGACGCTCAATCGCTGGGCGGGGAAGTAATGAATGTCTTGAGCATTGAAGCCAAGATGCGGAAAAGTTGGGTCAACAATGCGCTCGTTGAGTTCAATCCAGCTATACTCGATGGGTTTGTAAGGCGCTCCGGGTGCAGCTAAAAAGCCTTGAACGTAGATTGCGCCTTCGGTGGTTAATGCTGCTTTGGAAGCGTTATCAAAGCAGTTTTTACGGTTGCTTTTAATGCGAGTGGCGATTTCAATAGAAAGCGTCTCGTCTAACAGTTCGCTCATGATTTATTCTAGTTGCGCGTGCGACTAAATTGTAGCAAGTCGGAGCTGCGATCGCAAAAAACGAACGATCGCCAATCACGATCGCTCCTCAAATTCCCGTTTCCACGAGTCGAGCCAAAATCCTCTGCGGTGGTGGATGTTGTGTCACATTTGGGTTTCGGGGGCGGTTTGTCAAAGGCGTAAGCGGGGGTGATACGCGCCGAAAAGTCGATCGCCCGCATCAACTTCCCGGCGGATAAAAATATTTGGGAGTCGCCGAATGTTTGAGAGTGCGATCGAGTTATCTATTTAGCAAAGTGGCTAAATGCTGCACGGATGGCGATGAACCACATCATCAGGGTTGAGAATAGGTAGAGGTAGAAGCGCAGCAGGATTAGATTGAATGTACAATGAACGATGCTGTGCAAAGCGCGAAAGCCAACGAAGATCCAAGCCGCATTCACATAAACTGCATCTACCTGGTTCGTGATGAAAAGGTATAGCACCAGCGCATAAAACAGGACGGGAATCTCGAACAAATTCTTGAAGTTATCGGACGGATTTGATACCTCTGGTGGCGAGATTTGTGCCAGCATACCAGGTACAGCCAGCTCCTTCGGGGCGAGCTTTGTATTGTTGAGGAAAGTGATACGGCGGATGTAGAGATAAACCCAGACTACCAGTGTCACAAACACCATTGCAAAGAAGGGACTAAAAATTGCATTTTGCATCGTTTTTACCTATAAAACTCAATTGTTCTGAAGATGGGCGGGCGATAAAATGCGCCCTACGCTATGTACAAGAGTTGAAGAAACAAAGACTAAGGTAAATCCAATCAGAGGATGGAGTACCTCTAGGTGAAAAGGAGTATTGAGATGAATGGTCAAAAATTGTAGTCCCAGCAGTACGGGTAGACTTGCGGTGAGACGTTGTATTTGAGGTGAGAATCGAGTCAGCAGCGACCATCCCAGTAATAATAATGACAGCCCGCTATATCCTCGGACTAGCCAAACATGAATATCCCACCATGCAGGATTGACAAAGTAAGCGAATCCAACCGTTAACAATTGAGCAATCAAGCAGAGGTTAAAGACGACTGAAGTCGCATAAAAGCCGATCGGCATCCAACGCATGGGAGTGCGATCGCGCTCAATTTCCGAATTGATGGTCATGTCACGTTATTTTTGATACTTTTGATAATATAAGCTGAGTAATTCAGCAGTCATAGACCCCGATCGGGTACACTTTTCGCTATCACGACGATGACAAATTCCTTACAGCATTTATTTGAAGCAATCAATCAAGTCAAAAACGAACAAGATCTGCGATCGCAAGTCGTGCCGCAAATCGGCGAGTATTTTGCCGCTAAGCGATCGGGAGTCTTTTTCTTTGACCAACTGCCTTTGTTAGATAAAAAATTTCATAAAACCCTGGAAATTGCACTATCGATCGAATATAATCCTATTGCGCGTTATCTAGTTGAGCGCCATGCTCCAGTCCACGAAGCACTGGTAGCATCACCCAAAGTTTGGACGATGATTTGTCCTCGCCCCGATCATTGGCACGTGATGGCGGGCCCGATTGTAAGTTGCGGTCAATTAGTCGGTGTATTCGGTTGCACTCGCGAACAGTCAATGTCTGCTTTTGATGCACAAAATTTAGCTGATTTGAGTGGAATTTGTTTGCACTTATCTGTCTGGAGTGCAACAATGCGATCGCCATACCAGCCTTTCAAAACCAATCGCTTAACGCCTCGTGAATTGGAAATTGCCGAGTTGGTGGCTTTGGGACGAACTAACGCCGAAATTGGGACTGAACTTTGGATTACTGAAAATTCTGTGAAGCAAGCTCTGAAGCGAATGTTCCGCAAGCTTGAGGTTTCATCCCGCGCGCAGATGGTGGCACAACTTTCTGCTACAAAATACGAGCCTAGTGTCAAGCAGTCTGTATCAAATTTGGTGCTCAACGGCGATCGATAACATTTTGCTTGCGCCCTCACCGATTAGCCAACCGTATAGTAGTATGGTATTATTTGATTTTCTGTCAATCACCTGCAATCTAAACTATATTCTCAGCTAAGCACTTATCCACACTACAGACATACTGAATGAAAAGCGCGATCAAAAAGTCGGATTTTGTGCTATCTCCTTACATGAAGAGCAACAATTTCAAAGCTACATACCAACTACTCAATACAGTCATCCCCTATACATTTTTATGGTTTTTAGCATTTAAAGCTGCTGCCATTTCTGTATGGCTGCTGCCACCGATCATCGTGTTGATGATACTCTTTTCAGGACGCTGTTTCTCCTTGATGCACGATTGCGGACACTATTCTCTGTTTAGTTCCAAAAAAGTCAATCGCACAGTGGGTTTTCTGCTAGGTATCATCAATGCAATTCCTCAGTACCCCTGGTCTAGGGGACACGCTTACCATCACAAAAATAATGGTAATTGGGATATGTACCGAGGCCCTTCGGCGTTGATTTCCACCGAAAAGTTTGCGGCACTCAGTCCATTTAACCAAAAGATATATCAGTTGCTCAGACACCCGCTGATGCTGTTTCCTGGTGGCTTTTTCTACCTGATTATCAAACCAAGACTCGCGCTAATATTGGGAATTGCTGGTTTTGTCAGACATACTTTTGATTGTCTCAATCAAGATTTAGGTATGGGTTTATCTAGAATAATTGCTTCCTACAAATCCAAACACTGGTATACGACGGCTGAGTTTTGGGATTTACTCTTCAACAATATTTGTGTGGTGGGTAGCTGGCTTTATCTGGGTAACTTACTTGGGTTTGGGTTTTTCTGGAGTGTTTACTCAATTGTGATGACTTGTTCGGCGGCGATATTTATCTGCATCTTCTTTGTGCAGCATAACTTTGAGGGTTCCTACGCTCACAAGACAGAGGGCTGGGACTATCTGCTTGGTGCGATCGAAGGTAGCAGTTATCTAAAATTACCAACTATTCTCAATTGGTTTTCGGCTGATATTGCTTACCACAATATTCATCATCTGTCTGAGCGAATTCCTAATTACAATCTTCGGGCGTGTCACAATGCTAATTTGCACCTGCTTGGTAATTCAAGAATCCTGACAATTCGCGAGATTCCTGATTGTTTTAAGTTCATTCTTTGGGATGCTGCTTCAGATAGTCTGCAATCGATCGCATCATTTAGACAACAAGTAGAAATAATTTGATTCCCGTACTATGCAACCCAACGATCGGCTTTTCGGGGAAGCTGTCAACTGTCAACTGTCAACTGTCAACTGCTATACATTCTGCTCTGGAAAGAAGGTAAAAAAATGAATTTATTTGTTGTTGTACTTGGAGTTTTGTTTGTACTGCTGGCGATCGCCCTTCTGATCTATTTAATCACGGCTCGCCCTTATCAATCATCGGACTCCGTGGCGAATTCCTACGACGAATGGACGGAAGACGGGATTCTCGAATTTTATTGGGGCGAGCACATCCACTTGGGCCATTACGGTGCGCCGCCACAACGCAAAGATTTCCTCGCAGCTAAATCGGATTTTGTGCATGAAATGGTGCGCTGGGGAGGCTTGGATAAATTACCTGCCGGCACTACAGTCTTAGATGTTGGCTGTGGAATTGGCGGTAGCAGCCGCATTCTGGCCCAGGATTATAAGTTTGCTGTCACGGGAATTACGATCAGCCCGCAGCAAGTTAAACGCGCTCAAGAATTAACTTCCCCAGAGCTCGATTTGCAGTTTCGGGTGGATGATGCTATGGCGCTGTCGTTTCCAGATGCGAGTTTTGATGTGGTTTGGTCGATCGAAGCTGGGCCGCATATGCCAGATAAAACCGTGTTTGCGAAAGAGTTGATGAGAGTCGTCAAGCCCGGTGGCGTGCTGGTTGTGGCGGATTGGAATCAAAGGGACGATCGCAAAATCCCGCTCAATTTCTGGGAGAAACCAGTAATGCAGCAACTGCTGGATCAATGGTCGCATCCGGCTTTTTCAAGCATCGAGGGCTTTTCAGAACTTTTAGAAGAAACGGGGTTTGTGGAGGGCGCTGTAACCACCGCAGATTGGACGCAAGAAACCCTTCCTTCCTGGATAGATTCTATCTGGCAAGGTATAGCTAGACCGGCCGGATTAGTGCGTTTTGGTGTATCGGGTTTCATCAAGTCTCTGCGAGAAGTACCGACTCTTTTACTAATGCGTTTAGCCTTTGGTGCGGGGCTTTGCCGCTTTGGAATGTTCCGCGCAATTCGAGCAAATTCGGTAGAGAGAAGACTGGCGGTTGAAACCGCGTCTAGACAGGCAAAACCCGCCTCCGCGGGTTGAAGATATTGCAATTAAAATTACGTGGGCTAGAAAGAAGACTGGCGGTTGAAACCGCGTCTAGACAGACAAAACCCGCCTCCGCGGGTTGAAGATATTGCAATTAAAATTACGTGGGCTAGAAAGAAGACTGGCGGTTGAAACCGCGGCTAGACAGACAAAACCCGCCTCCGCGGGTTGAAGATATTGCAATTAAAATTACGTTATTCTCTTCAGTCTCGCGTTGCGCGGACTTCGTTTGTGTAGACGCGGTTTCAACCGCCGTCTAGCGGTTTCAACCGCCGTCTTATCTTAGAGATAATTTGAATATGAGCTAGATCATAGAAAGCTTTGGAACAATTTGGCAAACTGAGAGTAAGGTTAAATAGGAGGTCAATTTTATGACCAATATTGCTCTCAATTTTAAGACTGCACCGGGGCATGAAGTGCTGGCGGCGGCTGGCAAGAAAATGCTGAGGCCGGGGGGAAAAGTTGCTACGGAAATGTTGTTTGAATGGGCGGATTTTCAAGCGGGCGAAACTGTTTTAGAGTTGGCTGCTAGTTTTGGATATAGCTCGATCGCCCTTGCGGAACGTTTTGGCGTTAAAGTAGTGGGAGTTGAGAAGAATCCCGACAGTGTGGCGCGCGCTCGTGCTAATGTTGCAGCAGCGGGTTTGGGCGATCGAGTCCAAATTGTCGAAGCAGATATTTTTCACTTGGATCGGATTTCCCAAGAGTTTGATTGGGTGTTGGCTGAAGCTATCCTGACGATGCAGTCAGGGTGGGGGAAAGCTAAAATTATATCGGGAATTTGCGATCGGCTAAAACCGGGCGGCAAGTTTCTTTCTCACGAACTTTTAGCTAGAAACCGAGAATCAGAAATTCACAAAGCTTTGTCGGAAGTGATTCGGGCTAATTCAACGCCTTTGTCTGAGTCTGGCCCGATTGCTGTTTGCCAAAACGCGGGTTTGCAAGTAGAAAAGTGTCAAACTGGGGCGATGGGACTCCTCAACTTGCCACGAATGGTTGAAGACGAAGGTTTTGTGGGTACTGTGCGGATTTTGTGGAATATTTTAAGTAAATCGCAAATTCGCGATCGTATTTTAGCAATGCGTCAAGTTTTCCAAAAGTACGATCGCGATTTAGACTACATCATCCTTTGTGCAACAAAACAATATTAAGGGATTCAAAAATCATGACTGCTACTCTTTTACCGTTAGAATCTTCCGCAATCCAACTCCGAGAAGCAATTGAATATCCCGCCGCCGGAGTGCTGAGCAAAATTTTAGTAAAGGACAATAATTGCCAGTATACCCTACTTTGTCTGGCTGCTGGTAGCGAGGTTTCCGAACACTCTTCGCCGCGCAATGCCACAGTTAATGTAGTCGAAGGAAAGGGAATTTTGACTTTGGAAGGTAAGGATATTGTCTTGGAACCGGGGGTGTTTGTTTTTATGCCCGCCCGTGCTCCCCACGCCTTGAAAGCTGAAGAAAACTTGGCGTTTATTTTGACATTTTCGGAGTAAAATAATACTGTCAATTCTGATTAATTTCAAGAAACTAGCATTAGTATTTTATTTGAAAATCAACCTCTCGATCCCCCTAGCCCCCCTTAAGAAGTAGGGTGGTTTTATTGTGAGGATAGGAAATATAAAAATACCAACAGTATCGCTCAAAGGTTGGCTCGCGCTTGGGCCAAGGTACGTAGTTGCGCTCTTAGCGTCTTTCCTAATATTATAAAGAGCGCTGAAGCGCAACTACGTACCTAATTTTTCTGACGACAATAAAACCGCCCTGCCTAGCCCCCCTTAAGAAGGGGGGGACAAGAGCATCAAAGTCGCCACAACGATTCGGGGAACCGAAGTTTTCTTCAAAGTCCCCCTTCTTAAGGGGGATTTAGGGGGATCAAAACTTAGCGATAAACCTACCGAATCAATGTACTTCTTCCCTTCATTAATCTATGTCTTCTCCAGAGGCGATCGCCTCCAGTTGTTTCCAATCCAACACAGTAATTTTTCCGCCTCGACTGTAAGATATAACTGGCTTGAGTTTCTTAAACAACCGCACGCATTCTTCGTAGGTGATGCCAATACTGCGAGCAATTTGATAGTAGGGAAAACGTTTTTCTAAACATACACTATTATCCACAATCTTCGTACCTTGCTCGATGCCAAAGTAATGAATGAATCTCGCCAGCCGCACGATCGCCCTTTCCGACACCAAACCGTGTACAGTCTCGTGCAGTTGCTGCAACCGCTGGTTAAAAACCGCCAATATTCGCAAAGCAATCTCAGGATTTTGCCGAATTGCTGCTAGCAAAAATTCCCGTTCTGTGGTAAGAACTTGCACGTCAGTTTCTGCCGTCACCGTTGCCGACGCAACTCCGTTACCCAGCAAAGCAGGTGCGGCAAAAATATCTCCCTGAAATAAAGTACGCAAAATTGTTTCTTTGCCCGCCGCCGCTGTTTTTGCTACCCGCAGCGAACCGCTCAAAAGCGTGTATAATTTTTCGGGGATGCGATCGCCCTCATACATCACAACTTCTCCCTGTCGGTAACTCCGAATTGCTGTATGTTCTTGCAGTTGCTCTAAATCAGTTCGGTTTAAGCTGGCAAATATCCCAATTTGGGCCAGTTGCTCAACGGTTGCTTTCATAAATTTAACTTGAGCCGGAGTCCATTCAGAGTATCATAGCGGTGAATTCAGAATATATCGAGGCTAGCAGAGCTAGTACCTAGCTAGCGATTAAATAGACAAGGTAGTACACTTGTAGACAAATCTACGATGTACCTGTTCAAACCCTGGGCGATTCCCAAAAAACCTTGGATTGTCAGTAAAGATACTCGCTTGCGCTGGGATGTTTCGGGGAAGTTACCAGCCAAACCTACCCTGTCGGGCGATCGGTGAAATACAGTATTGAGGTCGAACAATGCTTTTATCCATCAAAACAAAGTTAAAATTAAACAAGAGTCAGACAACTGTCATGAGCAAACACGCTGGAATAGCAAGGTTTACTTATAACTGGGGATTGGCTACTTGGAGTTACCTTTATCAAGATGGATTGAAGCCCAATAAATACCTGCTCAAGAAATTCTTTAACAATCATGTAAAGCCTGAGTTCACATGGATTAAAGAGGCGGGAATTTGCCAGAAGATAACTCAATATGCTTTCGACAATCTTGGTGATTCCTTCTCCTTATTTTTCTCAAAAAAAGCTGGATATCCCAAATTCAAGA